>NZ_JBFUJD010000026.1:0-53608 GCF_056401555.1 Caulobacter sp. P4_E5 | reverse complement strand
GAATAGTCGGCCACCGTGTGGTCGATGACGCCGACGCGCGGATCGTTCTGACGCGGCTGGTAGCCGGGCTCGGGCAGGGCCACGAACGAGTGGTGCAGGGCCAGGGTGACATTGCGCGGGTCGGGGACGATGCCGCGAACCTCCGAACCCGGATCATCGCCGACGAAGGTCTCGACCGCTTCGAGCTCGACGTTCAGCGGGAAGACGTTCACCGCCCCGGTGTCGGCATAGGACAGGCCGTCGTTCAGGCGGAAATCGCCCCGCTTGCTGCGCTTGAGGCTCTTGGCGATCCCCTGGGCGTCGCGGACCAGGAACGAGGTCACGTCGACCAGCAGGCCGCCGTCGGGCGCCTCGGCCTCGACCGTGTTCGACCAGACGCTGGAGACCGGGAACGAGTCGGCCACCGCCTTCTGCTCGTCCAGCGAGCCGCGCGCGGCGTTGAAGCCCCAGTTCTCGAACTGGGCGAGCACCTTGCCGCCCACCCGGCGGAAGGCGATGATCTGGGTGTCGCCGGGGGCGGAGCGGTCGAGACCCGTCGGGTTCGAGCCGAGGCCGGCCCGCAGGTAGGTCTGGTAGAGGTAGCGTCCGGCGATCCCGTCCGCGCCCGGCTTGGGCAGCAGCAGCAGGACCTTGCCGTCCTTCTTGTCGACGAAGACCGGAACCAGGCCGTCCTTGCGCTCGAGCCCCGCGGTGGCCTCGGCGAACTTGTCCTTGGCCGGGGCCTTGGCCTTTTCGGCGAAGGCCGGCGCGGCGACCGCGCCCAGGCAGACGCTGGCCATCAGCATGGCGATCTTGGACTTGTTCATACGCTACCCCGACCCGAATGAGCCGCGACTGTCGGGCTGGTCGTTTGGGATTGCAACGGGCGAGCGGCGGCGCGAGTCCACTTGCCTAGCAACTAAGCGCCCCAACACCGACCTCCCCGGCGAAGGCCGAGGCCCAGATGAAACCCACTAGACGCTCAGGCTGAATCTGGGTCCCGGCGTTCGCCGGGAAGGTCGGGAGTTAGTGTGTGTTCGCGGCCAGCAGTTCAGGCGCGAGCGCACTCGCGATCTGGAAGAACTCTGGCAAGGTCGAGGCCTCGACAACCAGGCCCGCTATGTTGCTTTCCGAAATCCAAACGCCGGCTTCGGCGTCCCACTCGGCGGCGACATAAAACGGATCAGGCATTCCAGGCCTCGCCTTTTACATCCGCTCCGGCGCTTCGATGCCCAGCAGATCCAGCGTCAGCTCCAGCTGCCGCAGCGTCGTCTCGGCCAAGGCCAGGCGCGAGCCGCGCAGCTCTTCGGTTTCGGCGACCACGATCGGGCAGGCGGCGTAGAACTTCGAGAAGGTCTGGGCCAGCTTGTAGGCGTGCTCCGCCACGAAGTTGGGGGCCTTCTTGTCGTAGGCCTCCTGCAGGGCGCCCTCGAAGGCGTCCAGCAGCATGGCCAGGTCGCGCTCGGCGGCCTCGTGGATCACGATCCGGCCGGCGGTGGCGCCGGCCTCGGCGGCCTTGCGCAGCACGCTCTTGATGCGCACCGACTGGTACAGCAGGTACGGGCCGGTCTTGCCCTCGAAGCTGGTGAAGCGGTCGAGGTCGAACACGTACGAGGTGCCGCGGAAGTTCTGCAGGTCGGCGAACTTCAGGGCGGCGACGCCGACCTTGTGGGCGGTGTCCTCGAACTGCTCTTCGGAGAGCTCGGCGCCGAGACCAGCCTCATGCAGGCGCTCGCGGGCCTTTTCGCGGGCCATCTCGATCAGGTCGTGCAGCTTCAGCACGCCGCCGGCGCGGGTCTTGAACGGCTTGCCGTCGGCGCCGTTCATGGTGCCGAAGCCGATGTGCTCCAGCGAGCCGTCGGCGGCGTAACCAGCCAGGTAGGCGGCGCGGAACACGGTCTCGAAGTGCAGGGCCTGGCGCTGGTCCACGCAGTAGAGGATCAGGTGCGGGTCGAACGACTTGCGGCGATCCAGGATCGTCGCCAGGTCGGTCGTGCCGTACATGGCCGAGCCTTCCGACGAGACCACCAGCAGCGGCGGCACGTCCTGCTTGTCGCCCTCGCGGGCCACGCGGACGATGCGGGCGCCCTGGTCCTCGACCAGCAGACCCTTGTCCTCCAGCTGACGGACCATCGGCTCGATCAGGTCGTTGACGTCGCTCTCGCCCTTCCAGAGGTCGAAGTCGACGCCCAGGGCATGGAACTCGCGCTCCAGGGCCACGCGGCTGACCTTGACGAAGTGGCGCCACAGCAGGCGATAGCCGAAGCGGCCGTTCTGCAGCTCGGCGGTGGCCTTGCGGGCCCGCTCCTTGAACGCCGGATCTTCCTTCTGGCGCACCGAGGCGGCCGGATAGATGCGGTCGAGGTCGGCCAGGCTGATCCGGCTCTCGAACTCGGCCATCACCTTGGCCTCGTCGGCCGCCGAGAAGCCGCGCGGCGCCTCCGGCAGCTTCTCCATCAGGGCATTGATGAAGGCGTCCTCGTCCATGATGGCGCTGATCAGCAGGCCCATCTGGAAGCCCCAGTCGCCGAAGTGGGCGTCGCCCACCACGTCGTCGCCGCGGAAGCGGTACAGGCGCTTGACCGACTCGCCGATGATCGAGGCGCGCAGGTGGCCCACGTGCATCGGCTTGGCGACGTTGGGACCGGCGTAGTCGATCAGCACCCGGCGCGGGCTTTCCAGCAGCTGGGCGCCGGTGCGGTCGTCGGACGCGATCTCGCGGGCGCGGGCCGACAGGGCCTCGTCGCTGACGCGCATGTTGATGAAGCCGACCCCGGCGATCTCCACCGAGGCCAGGCGCGGGTCGCCCTTCAGGATGTCGACGACCTGTACGGCGATTTCGCGCGGGTTGCGCTTGGCGCTCTTGGCCGCCGCGAGGGCGCCGTTGCACTGGAAATCGGCCAGGTCGGGGCGGTCGGAGGCGGTGACGCGCCCGAACTCGGGAGGAAGTCCGGCGGCCTGGAAAGCGGCCGCGGCCGCTTCGCTCAGGGACCGCTTCAAATCGTTCATTGCTTGGTAGGCGTCCCTGCTGGGGCTTGGCTCGGCTGGGCTTGGGCCGTCTGGCCCGCATTGACCCGGAAGCGCTTGCCCTCACGGTTGAAGGCGGCCATTTCCGGCGTCACGTCGAAGCCGAGCAGCACTTCGAAATTGCCGCCGCTGACCTTGGAGTCGGCGCGCGGAATGGTGATCTGCTCGATGGTGTCACGCGCATAGGCGCGGTCCTGGCCGGCGGCGAAGCTCACCGGCAGGTCGAAATATTCCTTGGCGATCACGGCCTGGTTCCGCTCGGTGACGGCCACCCAGTAGCGATAGACGTGCTTGTCGCCCTGGGCCTGCGGGCCGCGGCCCAGCTGGAACAGCGCCTCGATGCGGATCTTGATCGGCTCGTCGCCCTTGTAGGCGCAACCCGAGGCGATGCTCTGGATCTCGCCGGTGAAGCCGGCCTGGGCGGCCGATTCCTTGGCCTCCTTGAACTCGACATAGCGGCTGGCGTCGTACAGCACCTTCACATACGGGCACGGGCCGGCGTTGCGCAGTTGCTGCAGCGGAGCCTTGGGCTGGTTCCACTCCTCGTCGCGCTTCTTCTTCTTGGCGCCCTGGTCGTCGTCGCCGCCCTGGTCGCCGCGGCCGGGCCCTTGGGCGTAAACAGTCGTCGCCGTCGCGGCGATCGAGACGGCCATCACGGCGCTGAGAGCGAACGAAAGAGTGCGGCGCATGAAACGTCCGGTCCGAGAAAGAAAGAGCCAAGCGGGACCACAGCGCCCCGTCGGCGTCATGCAGCCTGATAAAGGCATATGCGTGACGTCGCAACGCCGCAGACTCCTGGCGCCGAGCCGTCCGAGCGACTAGTTTCCGCGCCATGAACGCCCATACGCCCGTCCCTACGCCGGTTCGCCGCCCGATCTCGCTCGTGCTGGCCAGCCCGCGCGGCTTTTGCGCCGGCGTCGATCGCGCCATCCAGATCGTCGAGCGCGCTGTCGAGAAGTTCGGCGCGCCGGTCTATGTGCGTCACGAGATCGTGCACAACCGCCACGTGGTCGATCGCCTGAAGGCGTTGGGCGCGGTGTTCATCGAGGAGCTGTCCGAGGCCCCCGACGACCGTCCCGTGGTGTTCTCGGCCCATGGCGTGCCCAAGTCGGTGCCGACCGAGGCCAAGTCGCGGCAGATGATCTATCTGGACGCCACCTGCCCGCTGGTCTCCAAGGTCCATGTCGAGGCCCAGAAGCACTTCGACGCCGGTCGCGAGATCGTGCTGATCGGCCATGCCGGCCATCCCGAGGTGATCGGCACCATGGGCCAGCTGCCCGAGGGCGCGGTCACCCTGATCGAGGACATTAAGGACGCCGCCGCCTGGGTTCCCAAGGACGCGGCCAACGTCGCCTTCCTGACCCAGACCACCCTGTCGGTCGACGACACCGCCGACATGGTGGCGCTGCTGCGCGAGCGCTTCCCGGGCATCGCCGCCCCGCACAAGGAAGACATCTGCTACGCCACTACCAACCGCCAGGACGCGGTCAAGCACCTGGCCGAACAGGCTGAGCTCGTCTTGGTGGTCGGCTCGAAGAACTCGTCCAACTCGGTGCGCCTGATGGAGGTCGGCCTGAAGGCCGGCGCCACCGCCGCCCATCTGATCGACGACGCCAACGGCGTCGACTGGAGCTGGTTCGAGGGCGTGCAGCGCGTGGGCCTCACCGCCGGCGCCTCGGCCCCGGAAGACCTGGTGCAGGGCGTCATCGACGCCATCTCCGCCCGCTTCGACACGACCGTCGAGGAACTGGTCGAGGCCCGCGAGACGATCACGTTCAAGCTGCCGAGGCTGCTGACGGCTTAGGGGTGGCGGACCACTCGCAATCTGCCTCCCGACGAAGGCCGGGCAGGTCGGAGGAGCGGAAGAGGACCGTCGGGATGTCCGCTAAGGGTGGTTAGCCGCCGTGAGCGCCAGCCAAGATTTATCGAGGCTGGCGCAACACCAAGGCGAGCTACTCGCGCGCCATTGACGACTGGCCCAGATCGCGGGCGGAGTCTCAGAATTTCTTTGCGGGCATTGGCGTATATTTCGCCGGCTCGCACTCGGCGGTCACCCAACTCGGAAGGTAGGGATTTTCATCCTTCCCAGAGAGACCACCCGTCGTGCGGTTTATCTCGTAGCCGTTCCAGAACGCTATCCGGGTCTCTGTGGCAACGATATCGAATTGACTCTGGGCGCCAACGACCCAAGCCTTCGATCCTTTGAAATCCATCGAGAAGGCGCGCTCCCACGGCTCTTCCTTCTTTCCCGAGGATGATGAGATAGTGGTCTGCGTCCCTTTGCAAACCAAGCCGATTTGCGTAGGCGCCGCGGCCTTTGCAGAAGCCGCCATAGCGATTACGGACAGTGTGATTGCGAACAAATTTGCCTCCCGAATTTGCGCCAGTCTGGCGTTCGGAGAGCAGGGCTTCAAGCCTACTTTCTTCGGAAGCGCGCGAACCGTCGCCAACCAGCGAGGTCTGCAATGGGTCGAAAGCCGACCTTGGTCGGTGCGTTCTGCCGCTCACTTCGCCAGCGCCTCGAACGTCTCTCGATAGCGCTCAAGGATTTCGAGGCCGAGCTTAAACTGTCGCTCCAACTCGGCGTCGCACGGGGAGACATCGGTGTTCGCTTCCGGACTCGGCAGCGCGGATGTCGGCTTGTCTTCGGGCTCGTCCATGCCGGGTCTCCTTCGTCGCCACCATAACATGCCCACCACACCTTCGCGCCCCCTTGACCGCCAGCGCCTCCTCCCGCATCCCGGCGCCATGGCCGTCTATACCGACATCACCGACCAAGAACTCGCGACCTTCCTGGAAGGCTACGACCTGGGGGCGCCGCTGGCGTTCAAGGGCATCGCCGAGGGCGTGGAGAACTCCAACTTCCTGCTGGAGACGGAGAACGGCCGCTACATCCTCACGGTCTACGAACGGCGGGTGAAGGCCGACGACCTGCCCTATTTCCTCAACATGTTGACCTGGCTGGCCGACAAGGGCTTTCCCAGCGCCCGGCCGATCCCGGACCGCAAGGGCGCGACGCTGGCCAGCCTGCGCGGCAAGCCGGCGGCGATCGTCGAGTTCCTGCCGGGCCTGTCGGTGCGCAAGCCGACCGTCGCCCATTGCCGCGAGGCCGGCGAGGGCCTGGCCTGGCTGCACCTGGCCGGCGAGGGCTATCCCGGCCGCCGCGCCAACGACTTGGGACAACAGGCCTGGTCGCCGCTGTTCGCCAAGCATCGCAAGGCGGCCGAGGACCTGAAGCCGGGCYTGTCGGCGACGATCGACAACGACCTGGCGCAGCTGGCCCTGATGTGGCCCCGGAACCTGCCGACGGGCGTGATCCACGCCGACTATTTCCCCGACAACGTCTTCTTCCAGTCGAACGGCAAGTTCGCCGCGGCGATCGACTTCTATTTCGCCTGCGACGACGCCTACGCCTACGACGTGGCCGTGACCCTGAACGCCTGGTGCTTCGAGCCCGACGGCAGCTTCAACATCACCGCCGCCAAGGCCCTGCTGAACGGCTACGAGCGCCGGCGGCCGCTGAGCCCAGCCGAGAAGCAGGCCCTGCCGATCCTGGCGCGCGGCGCGGCGATGCGCTTCTTCCTGACCCGCTTGGCCGACTGGGGCGCGACCCCGCCTGGCGCGCTGGTCCGACCCAAGGACCCGCTGGAATACGAGCGCAAGCTGGCCGTCCACCGCGAAGGGCTCGTGCTGTTCGCATGACGCCCAAGGTCACGATCTACACCGACGGCGCCTGCAAGGGTAACCCGGGCCCGGGCGGCTGGGGCGCCATCCTGTTCTACGGCGACAAGAAGAAGGAAATCTGCGGCGGCGAGCCGGCGACCACCAACAACCGCATGGAGTTGATGGCCGCCATCCAGGCCCTGGAGCTGCTGAACCGCCCCTGCAAGATCGAGCTGCACACCGACAGCCAGTACGTCATGAAGGGCATCCAGGAGTGGATCCGGGGCTGGAAGGCGCGCGGCTGGAAGACGGCCGACAAGAGCCCGGTCAAGAACGACGACCTGTGGAAGCGGCTCGACGCCGCGCGCGATCGGCACGACGTCGACTGGCGCTGGGTCAAGGGCCACGCCGGCCATCCGCTGAACGAACGGGCCGACGCCCTGGCCAATGAAGGCCTGCGCAAGGCCAATCCGCGCTTCGGCTAATATCCAAATGTCTTCCCGGACGGCCCGAAGGGTCGATCCGGGACCGCCGGAAGCTCTGAGCTCGCCGCGGTCCCGGCTCTCCGCTACGCTACGGCCGGGATGACATCCGTGAGGGCTAAGCCGCCGAGGCGGACGCCACGAGGCTTCCGGGCTGATCGCCGGTCGCGAACGGCAGGCCTTCGTAATGCCAGCCCGTGATGCCGCCGATCATCAGCTTCACCGGCCGGCCCAGCTGGGCCAGCTTCAGCGCCGCGCGGTCGGCGCCGTTGCAGTGCGGGCCCGCGCAGTAGACGACGAACAGCGTGTCGGCCGGCCATTGCGCCATGCGCTCGGCGGTGATCTCGGCATGGCGCAGGTGGATGGCGCCGGGCACGTGCCGGCGGGCATAGGCTTCCGGCTGGCCGACGACGTGCAGCAGCACGAAATCGACCTCGCCTGCCCGCAGGGCCGCGGCGACGTCGGCGCAGTCGGTCTCCAGCGCCAGCCGCGCGGCGAAATGGTCGGCGGCGATCTGCGCGGACGCGGCGGGGATTTCGGATACAAAGCTCATGACGGCCTCCGTGGATGACGGCGGCAGACTTGCCCCACCGGGCCTGCCCGCGTTAGCAGGCCAGACCGACAGCGACCGTAAAGATCATGCCAAACCCTCCACCCAAGGGCCGCCTCGTCGTCGCCCTGGCCTATGACGGCCTCTGCACGTTCGAATACGGGGTGGCGGTCGAGCTGTTCGCCCTGCCGCGGCCGGAGATGGGCCCGGACTGGTACCGCTTCGCCACCGCCGCCATCGAGCCGGGCGAGCTGAAGGGCCTGGGCGGGGTGCGGGTCGTCGGCGATGGCGGGCTGGAGCTGCTGGAACAGGCCAGCGTCATCGTCGCGCCGGGCTGGCGCGGCCCGGACGCGCCCGTGCCGCCATCGCTGGTCGAGGCCCTGCTGGCGGCCAATGCCCGTGGCGCGCAGCTGATGTCGATCTGCTCGGGCGCCTTCGTCCTGGCCGCCACTGGTCTGCTGGACGGCCGCAGGGCCACCACCCACTGGCGCCATGCCGACGCCCTGCGCGAACGCCACCCGGCGGTCACCGTCGAGCCGGACCTGCTGTATATCGACGAGGGGGACGTGATGACCTCGGCTGGCAGCGCCGCGGGCATCGACCTGGGCCTGCACCTGATCCGCCGCGACTTCGGGCCCGAGGCCGCCAACAGCGTCGCCCGCCGCCTGGTGACGCCGCCACATCGCGACGGCCGCCAGGCTCAAGTGGTGCAGCAGCCGGTGCCCAGCGTCCACGAGGCCGCGCGCCTGGGCCCGATCCTCGACCGCATGCGCGCCGACCTGTCGCGCGCCCACACGATCAAGGCCCTGGCCGATACGGCCGGGATGAGCGAGCGGACCTTCCTGCGGCGGTTCGAGGCGGCCACCGGCGACACGCCGGCCCGCTGGCTGCTGGCTGAGCGGCTGAACCGGGCGCGCGACCTGCTGGAGAGCTCGACAGCCGGGATCGCCCAGGTGGCCGAGGCGGTGGGCCTGGGCGCGCCGGCCTTGCGGCATCACTTCCGCCGCCAGTTCTCGACCACGCCCGGCGCCTATCGCGCCAGATTCGCACGCGGCTAGGGGACGGGCGGATATTTCGCCCGATCGGCCTCGCTCCAGTGCGGCAGGATGCGGTCGAGATTGAGCTCGATCCAGTCGGCCAGGCCGCGCACCCGCTCGGCCACCTCCAGGCCTGTGGGCGTGAGGCTGTATTCCACGTGCGGCGGCACGACCTGAAACGCCACGCGCTTGACGAAGCCGTCGCCCTCCAGCTGTTGCAGGGTCTGGGCCAGCATCCGCTCGCTGACGCCGCCGATGCGTCGCCGCAGGGCGCTGAACCGGCAGGTGCGCGTCTCCAGCGCCATCAGCACCAGCACGCCCCAGCGGCTGGTGACGTGGTTGAGCACCTGGCGCGACGGACAGCCGGCGGCCATCAGGTCACCGCGCTCCACCCGCTCGGAAAGCGCGATGGGCGGCGGGGCGGCGGCGATTTCGAGCTCTTCTTCCATACTTACATTCATGTACGTACTTACTAAAAGTAAGCAAGAGCCCTAGATCGCTTCCGTCATCACGGAGAACGATCATGACCATCGCCATCACGGGCGCTGCCGGCCAGTTGGGCCGCCTCGTCGTCGAGAAGCTGAAGGCTCGCGTCCCCGCCGGCGAGATCATCGCCCTGGCGCGCGATCCGGCCAAGGCGGCCGACCTGGGCGTCGCCGTCCGGGCGGCCGACTATGGCGACCCCGAAACCCTGGCGGTCGCGCTGCGCGGCGTCGACACCCTGCTGCTGATCTCGGGCAATGCGGTCGGCCAGCGCCTGCCGCAGCATCGCAACGTGATCGAGGCGGCCAAGGCCGCCGGCGTCAAGCGGATCGCCTATACCAGCGTCCTGCGCGCCGACACCTCGCCCCTGGCGCTCGCCGAAGAGCACAAGGCCACCGAGGCGCTGATCAAGGCCTCGGGCCTGACCTACGCCCTGCTGCGCAACGGCTGGTACACTGAGAACTACACAGGCGCGCTGCCGGGCGCGATCGCCGCGGGCGCGCTGATCGGCGCCTCCGGCCAGGGCCGGATCTCCGCCGCCGCGCGCGAGGACTACGCCGAGGCCGCCGCCGTCGTGCTGGCGACGCCGGATCAGGAGAACCGGATCTACGAACTGGCCGGCGACACCGCCTTCGCCGGCGCGGATCTGGCCGCCGAGGTGTCGCGCCAGGCCGGCAAGGCCCTCCCCTATAACGACCTGCCCGAGGCCGAGTACGCCCGGATCCTGGAGAGCTTCGGCCTGCCCGGCCCGTACGCGGCGATCATCGCCCAGTCCGACGCCTCCGCCGCTCGCGGCGCGCTGTTTGATGACGGTCGCCAGCTGTCGGCCTTGATCGGTCGCCCGACAACGCCGCTGTCGACCGTCGTGGCGGCGGCGCTGAAGGCCGCTGGCTAGAGCCCGCGGGCGCCGGCGGCGCGACGAAGCTGTGGGCGGCGGGAGAAACCCTCTCGCCAAGCCCGCCCGGCTTTGCCAAGCACCTCCAATGAACCTCGTCGGCTACTATCGCGTGCCCCCGGTGCGCGGCGTCTTCTTCAGTCCCGCCCAGGAGGAGCGCCTGCTGCTGATGGGCTGCCAGGAGGTGTTCAGCGACCGCTGCCTGCCGGCTGGCGTGGTCCGGCCCGGCCTCGAGCGGGCCCTGGCGGCGCTGGAGGACGGCGGGACCCTGGCCGTGCTCAGCCTGCACGCCCTGGCGGGCACGATGGTCGACCTACTGGAGGTCGTGCAGAGGCTGAAGGCGCGCGGCCTGCAGCTGGTCGTGGCCCAGCCGGAAATCGACACCCGCACCGACGCCGCCTTCTTCGAGGCCTGCCAAACGCTGGCCAGCTTCAACGGCGAGCGGGCCCTGGTCCGGGCGGCCGAGGCGTCGCTGGTCGCCAACGGCGTCCGGGGCGGCGGCCTGCAAGGGCTGAAGGCGGCGGCGACGGAGGCCAAGGAGGAGGACTAGGGGCCGCGCTCAAATCGGCTTCAAAGCTTCAAATTCCTCGTCATCCCGGAAGCCTCGAAGAGGCTATCCGGGACCCAGGGGCGCCCGCAGTACGCCGCCCCCTGGGTCCCGGGTCTTCCCCCGGCTTTCGCCGGGGTACGCCCGGGATGACGACAAAATGGGTGGTAGGGGCGGGACTCGCCGAAACCCCCTAGACCTTCAGGCGATAGCCCGTCTTGAAGATCCACGCGACGGCCGTCAGGCAGACGGCCAGGAACACGGCGGTCATGCCCAGGCTGACGCCGACGCTCACGTCCGACTGTCCGTAGAAGCTCCAGCGGAAGCCGCTGATCAGATAGACCACCGGATTGAACAGGGTGATCTTCTGCCAGATCGGCGGCAGCATCTTGATCGAATAGAAGCTGCCGCCCAGGAAGGTCAGCGGCGTCACGACCAGCAGCGGCACGATCTGCAGCTTCTGGAAGTCGTCGGCCCAGACCCCGATGATGAAGCCGAACAGGCTGAAGGTGATCGAGGTCAAAACCAGGAACAGCAGCATCACGAACGGGTGGGCGATCTCGAACGGCACGAAGATCCGGGCCGTGGCCAGGATCAGCAGGCCCAGGCAGATCGACTTGGTCGCCGCCGCCCCGACATAGCCGGCCACCGTCTCGATCCAGGCCACGGGGGCCGAGAGCAGCTCGTAGATCGTGCCGGCCCATTTGGGCATGTAGATGCCGAACGAGGCGTTGGAGATGCTCTCGCCCAGCAGCGACAGCATGATCAGGCCCGGCACGATGAAGGCGCCGTAGCTGACCCCGTCGATGGCCTGCATGCGCGAGCCGATCGCCGAACCGAACACCACGAAATAGAGGCTGGTGGACAGAACCGGCGACACGACGCTCTGGGCCAGGGTGCGGAACCAGCGCGCCATTTCGAAGCGATAGATGGCCTTGATCGCGAACAGGTTCATTGCGGGGCCCTCACCAGGCTGACGAAGATGTCCTCCAGCGAGCTCTGGTCGGTCTTCAGGTCCTTGAAGTCGACGCCGTGCTCGGCGAGGCGTTTGAGGAGGTCGGCGATGCCGGTGTCCTCGGCCTGGGCGTCGAAGGTGTAGACGAGGTCGGCGCCGTCATTGGCCAGGCTCAGCGACGGCTGGGCCAGGCCGGCCGGCAGGGCCGTCAGCGGCTCGCGCAGGTGCACGGTCAGCTGCTTCTTGCCCAGCTTGCGCATCAGGACCGACTTGTCCTCGACCAGGATGATCTCGCCCTTGTTGATCACCCCGATCCGGTCGGCCATCTCCTCGGCCTCCTCGATATAGTGGGTGGTCAGGATGATGGTGACGCCGCTGGCGCGGAGCTGGCGGACCATCTCCCACATGTCGCGGCGCAGCTCGACGTCGACGCCGGCGGTCGGCTCGTCCAGGAACAGGATGGTCGGCTCGTGGCTCAGGGCCTTGGCGATCATCACCCGGCGCTTCATGCCGCCGGACAGGGCCATGATCTTGCTGTCCTTCTTGTCCCACAAGGACAGGTCGCGAAGGATCTTCTCGATCAGGGCGTCGTTGGCCGGCTTGCCGAACAGGCCGCGCGAGAAGCGCACCGTGGCCCAGACGGTCTCGAAGGCGTCGGTGTGCAGCTCCTGCGGCACCAGGCCGATCTTGGTCCGGGCGGCGCGATAGTCGCGCACCACGTCGTGACCGTCGGCCAGGATCGTGCCCTGGCTGGGATTGACGATGCCGCAGATGATGCTGATCAGGGTGGTCTTGCCCGCCCCGTTCGGGCCCAGCAGCGCGAAGATCTCGCCCTGCTTGATGTCGAGGTCGATGGTCTTCAGGGCCTGGTGGCCCGACGCATAGGTCTTGGTCAGACCCTTTACCGAAATGATGGAGGTCACGCGCTCTCCCCTAAGCGCGATGTCGAGGCATCGCGCGCCCTTTGCAGAAACATGGCTTATTCGCGCCTCAAATGGTGTGGCTGAGCCGGGATAACAGGGGCGCGGCGCGAACTTGTCAGCAGAGCGCCGTCAGGTGGGGATCTTGCGCACCTTCAAGACCGCGCCGTCGACCCCGATCACGACCACCTCCTGGCTGATCGCCGGGATCGGCTCGTCCGTTTCGGCGGCCCAATCCTTGCCGTCGACGAAGACCCGCCCCCGACCCTGCTCGAAGGTCGAGAGCACCTGGCCGCGCTGGCCGATCAGGCGCTTAAGCGGGTCGTTGAGGTCGGGACTGTTCGGCTCCAGCACCGGCCGCAGGAAGCGCCGGGCCAGATAGGTGGTGGCGATGGTCAGGACCGCGAACAGGCCCAGCTCGATCACCAGACCCGGATGCAGCGCCTGGGCGACCACGGCGACGATGAAGGCGCTGGCCGCCGGCCACAGCAGCCAGCCGCTGCCCGTGCCGACCTCGATGGCCAGGAACAGGGCCGCGATCGCCAGCCACAGCCAGAGCGGATGCATCGCGTAGAAGCCTCCCAGGGCGTCCATGGATCAGGCTCCGCGCTTGCCGCCGGTCGGCGTGGTGGTCGCCGCGGCGCGCTGGGTGTCCGAGCCGAGGCTCTTGATCAGCTCGGTGACGCCGGCGACCGTTCCGGTCAGGCCGGCGAAGTCGGCGGGCACGATCACGGTCTTCTGCTGCGGGCTGCGAGCCAGCTCGCCGAACGCCTCGACGTATTTCTGGGCGATGAAGTAGTTGATCGCGTTGACGTCGCCCTTGGCGATGGCTTCCGACACGAAGGTGGTCGCCTTGGCCTCGGCCTCGGCTTCCCGCTCGCGGGCTTCGGCGTCGCGGAAGGCGGCTTCGCGGCGGCCCTCGGCCTGCAGGATGGCCGACTGCTTCTGGCCTTCGGCGCGGGCGATCTGGGACTGCTTCTCGCCCTCGGCCTCGGTGACCACCGCGCGCTTCTCGCGCTCGGCCTTCATCTGGCGCGCCATGGCGTTGGTGATGTCCGGCGGCGGCGTCAGGTCCTTGATCTCGATCCGCGCCACCTTGACGCCCCAGGGGCCGGTGGCGTGGTCGATCGTCGACAGCAGCCGGGTGTTGATGGCGTCGCGCTGGCTCAGCACCTCGTCCAGCTCCATCGAACCCACCACGGTGCGCAGGTTGGTCTGGGCCAGCTGGGTGATGGCGTAGATCAGGTTGTCGACCCGGTAGGCGGCGGCGGCGGCGTCCATCACCTGGATGAAGACGATCGCGTCGACCTTCACCGACACGTTGTCCTTGGTGATGACCTCCTGCTGCGGGACGTCCAGCACCTGTTCCATCATGTTGACCCGCCGGCCGATCGTCTCGACGAACGGGGTCAGGATGCTGATGCCGGGCTTTAGGGTCCGGGTGTAGCGGCCGAACCGCTCGACGGTGAACTCGCGCCCCTGAGGCACGATCTTGATCACGCTGATCACCAGCACGAAGGCCAGGATCAACAGCACCAGAACGACGATCGACGTACCCAAGACGCCCTCCCCTCACAAACCTTGTGGTTGAGGTTAGCGCGCCCCTTCGCCTTCCGCCACGGAATCCGGAGCCGGACCGACAGGGTGGGCCGGACGCATCGACTGCGACAGCTTCCGGGCCAGGGCCTGGCCCTTGCGGGCGGCCTGCTGCTCGGCCTTGCGGCTGGCCTCGTCGCAGATCGGATATTCGCTGCGGCGCGCGGCGAAGCCGGTGTTGAACCGCTCGCGCAGCTGGACGTCGAAGGCCTGGTCGGCCTGTTCGACCTCGGTCAGCCGCACCATGCGGGCGCGCCAGTACTGGTCGCCCTCGCCTTCGCAGGCCTGGCGCAGGGCGTGGCTCTCGCCCAGCGTATAGGCGATGTCCAGCAGGCGCTGGCGCTCGCCGGCGTCCCGCTCCTGGGCCAAGGCCATGGGAGCCAGAACGGGCGAGGCGACGAGGGCGGCCAGGGCGACGCCGATGAGGAACGGACGCGACATGGCGCTGTTATCGCCAAAGCCCGCCGCCCTGTCACGACCCCGCGCCCAACGGGCGAGCGGCGGGGCTGGAAGCTTGGGGATAAAATGTCTCTCGGTGTCAGAAAAGCCTGAACAATAAAGGCCTTGCGATCGCCACGGATCGGGCGTTCCCTGTGGATACTGCAAGGAGGTCTGCTCATGACTGAGGTGCATTATGGCGCCGAGGTGCATTACGGTGTGGTGCGCGTTGGTGATCGCTGGTCCATCATCGGCGACAACCTGCGCTTCGGCGCCTACGAGACGCGCGGCGAAGCCCGCGCGGCGGCCCGCCGCCTGGCCGAGCATCCGGCCGGCCTGGGCCTGTCGGTGATGCTGCACGAACAGCAAGACGACTGGGTGCTGCCCCGTCCGATCGCGCTGAGCTAAGGCTCTAGCCCGCCTCCTCGAGCTCGTCGCCCGCGTACAGCCACGGCTTGACCACCCGCCACACCTGCAGCACCGAGGCGACCGCGCCGACGATCGAGGCGACGACCTGGAACGCCTGCCAGACGAAGCTGATCAGCGGATCCTCGCCCAGCATGGCGACCAGCGGATAGATCAGATTGCTGACCGCGATGCGGAACTCCGCATAGGCGCGGGAGTACTCGACCGACGCACCGTCTAAGGCGGCCGTGACCACCACGGCCAGGACCGGGGCCCACAGCAGCGGCAGGATCAGCAGCAGGGCCAGGGCGGTGACCAGGGACTTGGTCGACAGGCCGACATCCTGGCTCGCGGTGATCCCGACACCCGCCACCACCGCCAGGCCCAGCAGGGCGAAGGCGGCCGGCAGGGCCAGGTCGGCGGTGTCGGCCAACGGCAGGCGCGCGGCGAACACCGCCAGCGACATGACCGCCAGGGTCACGACGAACGCGCCCAGCCAGAGCGCGCCATATTGGCTGAGCCGCCGCCGCAGATGCCGTCTCGCGATCATCGCCGATCTCCCCTTCGCTTTGAGGGTGCTTCGGAAGACTCTCGCCGTCCACGGGAAACTAAGCCGTGCGCCGTGCGCTTAGACTCACGAGCCTTACGGGAGAACCGCATGACCGTCTTCGCCCGCATCATCCGCGGCGCCGCCGAAGGCGAGGACGCGCCGTCCTATTCGGCCAATCGCCTGCTGGCCGCATTGCGCCCGGACGCCCTGGCCGAACTCTCGCCGCACCTGGTGCTGGTCGACCTGCCCCAGGACGCGGTGCTGTTCGACGCCGGCGACGATGTCGAGCACACCTACCTGCCCTGCGGCCCGACCCAGGCCTCGCTGCTGGTCGTCACCTCGGACGGCCAGGAGATCGAGGCCGCCAGCATCGGCTTCGAGGGCGCGATCGGCGGCGTGGTCAGCGCTGGCTTCAAGCCCGCCTACGGCCGCGCCGTGGTGCGCGTGGCCGGCCGGGCCTTCTGCATCCCGACCAGCCGGCTGGAGGAGGTCAAGGCCCATCACACCGCCGTGGGCGACCTGTTCGATCGCGCCGCCGACGTGTTCATCGCCCAGATGATGCAGGTGGCCGCCTGCAACGCCCTGCATCCGATCGAGCAGCGCGCCTGCCGCTGGTTGCTGTTCGCCCACGACCGCTCCGGCGACGAGTCGATCCGCCTGACCCAGGAGACCTTGGCCCAGATGCTGGGCGTGCAGCGCACGACGATCAGCGCCGTGGCCCGCGCCCTGCAGGACGCCGGCATCATCCATATCGGCCGCGGCCGGGTGACGGTGCTGGACCGGCCGGGCCTGGAAAAGCGGGCCTGCGAGTGCCACGACGCGGTCGAGGCCCACTTCCGCAAGGTGCTGCCGAAGGTCGTCGACTAGATGACGTAAGCGCTCGCCTTGGCCAGCGCCCCTTCCGCCTCGGCCACCAGCCGCGCGACGATCTCGCCGGCCGGCAGGATCTCTCGGACGCCGCCGGCGCTCTGGCCCATGGCGAAGCAGGACCTGGCGGGATCCAGCCCCTCGACCTGGCCGCCGATGCCGCCCATGGCCCCTGCCTGGATCGAGACCAGGGCCTGCTGGGGGAACGGCTGGATGTCGCCGGGTCGGGCTTCCCAGTCGCCGACATAGGGGTTCTTGCGCACCCGCATCGGCTTGCCCGAATAGCAGCGGGTGCGGACGGTGTCCTCGTCGGCGGCCTCGACCACCGCCTGGCGATAGAGCTCGCCCGCATGGGCCTCATGGCTGGCGATGAAGCGGGTGCCCATCCAGACGCCCTGGGCGCCCAGCGTCAGGGCCGCCGCCAGGCCCCGGCCGTCGTACAGGCCGCCGGCGGCGATGACCGGGATGCTCACCGCCTCCACGGCCTGGGCCACCAGGGGCAAGGTTCCGACCAGACCCGTATGGCCGCCGCCCTCGCCGCCTTGGCAGATCACCGCGTCGCAGCCGGCCTGCTCGGCCTTGACCGCGTGTTTCACCGCCCCGCAGACGACCATCACCTTCAGGCCCGCGGCCTTGAGCCGTTCGATGATCGACAGCGGCACGCCCAGGCCGGCGACGAAGGCCGAGGCGCCCTCGGCGATGATGACCTCGACGCTGGCGGTCAGGGCGTCGGGCGTGGCGGCTAGCAGGTCGACGCCGAACGGCCTGTCGGTGAGGCTTTTGACCTCGCGCATCTGGGCGCGGATGAAGTCCGGCGAGGTTCCGGCCATGCCCAGCACGCCGTAGCCGCCGGCCTTGGACACCGCCGCCGCCAGCGGCGCGTAGGACACCCCGCCCATGCCGGCCAGCAGGATCGGATGCTCGATATGCAGAAGATCGCAGAGCGGCGTGCGCAGCCCCATGGCCCTTCCTCCCTCGTTTCCAGGAGGATGCTGGGCGCGCGTCCAGGCCCGCAAGCCTGCCGCGAGGTCAGTCGAACCTAGCGGTGCTTGACCAGCTCGGCTTCGACGTCCGCTTCGCAGGTCCAGAAGCAGCTGGCCATGGCCGTCAGGACCAGGGCGACCAGCATCATGAAGCCGCGGGGCGGGGCCAGGCCGATAACGTCTTGAGGCGTCATCTTTTCGTTTCCTCGTCGGCGCCCGGATCTGATGTCCGGACTGCCGTAAGGAAAAGCTTCTCACCCCCGAAGCGGTTCCGCAAGAGGCTGTTTTAAATGGGTTTTTATTGGACTTCAGAGTCCAGGAAACGCACCGTTAGAAAATCGGGTATCCACCCCTGGTGACAAGGACGGCGCGGTCAAGGTCAAGAGCCCCAAAAGTGGAAGGTCTGCCAGCCCGCGCCAATGGCCGATCGCGAGACGCCCAGCAGGTCGGTGACGAACAGGGCCGCGGCGAAGATCAGGCGGCTGACGCCCGGGACCCAGAAGATCAGAGCGAACAGCAGCAGAAAGCCGACCCGCTCGACCTTGACCATCTTGGCCCGCACGCCGTCCGGCAGGAACGGCCGGATCACGCCGTAGCCGTCCAGGCCGGGGATCGGCAGCAGGTTGAGGACCAGGGCGCTGGCCTGCAGGAAGGCCAACATGGACAGAGCGTTGCGCAACGCGGCCGAGGCGACCGCCGGCAGGGCCAGCGCCAAAACGAGCAGCACCAGCAGCGTTCCCAGCGGCCCGGCCAGCGAGGCCAGCGACCGCCAGCCCCTGGTGCGCATCAGGTCCTCGCGCAGATAGACCGCCCCGCCCGGAAAGCCGATGCCGCCCAGGGCCAGGGCCAGCAGCGGAAAGAGGATGGTGGTGACCAGGTCGGAATATTTCAGCGGGTCGAGGGTCAGATAGCCCTTCTCGACGATGGTCGTGTCGCCGGCCTTGTGAGCGACGAAGGCGTGGCCGAACTCGTGAACCCCGACGCTGAGCACCCAGGTCGCGGCGACGAAGGCGAAGGTCAGCACGCCGACCGGCGGCAGCTCCGCCGCCACCGCCCAGCCGAGGGCGACGCAGGCGGCGATCAGGATCAGGGCGTTGGGGCTGATCGGGCTGCGCGGGGCGCGGGTTTCGATGACGGTCATGACTGTGTTGTTGGGGAGCTTCGGCGGAAGGGCAAGCATGCCTTCATCCTCAAAGCTCCAAACCCTTGTCATCCCGGAAGCCTCGCAGAGGCTGTCCGGGACCCAGGGCCGGCGCAGTGCGGTGGCCCCTGGGTCCCGGCTCTCCGCTGCGCTACGGCCGGGATGACAAGGAAAGGCGGTGACCCGGGCAGGCAAAGTCATCGAGGTTCAACACCCCCGAACCGCCCATAAGTCTCCGCGATCACCCGCCGCGTCTCGTCCCACTCGACCAGCGCCATCGCCTCCTCCCGCGAGACGAACCGCGCCTCGGCCGCSTCGTCGCCGGCCACAGGCTCGCCGGCGGTCCAGCGCGCGGCATAGTCGATCAGCACGTAGTGGCGGGTGATCTCGCCGCCCGGCCTCGCGGGAAAAACCCCGTCGACCACGTCGATCAGGCCCAGCAGCTCGGCCTCGACACCGGTCTCTTCTTTGAGCTCACGCAAGGCGGYGACCTCCAGCGTCTCGCCCCATTCCAGGCGGCCGCCCGGCAGGCTCCACTGGTTCAGCCGAGGCGGCGTGCCGCGGCGGATCAGCAGCACCTCGTCGCCCCGCAGGCAGACGACGCCGACGGTCGGTACAGGATGACTCACGGAAAACCGACCTTCAGATCGACGCTGGACTTGACCCCGATACACGTCCCGCAGTCGGCCAGCCAGGCTTCCGCCGCCGCTCGGCCGCGGTCCTTCAGGTCCAGCAGGAAGCTCCATTCGGTGTTGAACTTGGTGGACAGCGACAGGTCGGCCAGCGGCTTGTCGGCGGTGATCGCGTGGACCAGCATCCGGCGATAGCGGCCCCGGGCGGTGTCCTTCAGCAGCCCCTCGTCCAGCAGCTTCTGCACGAAGCCGATGGCCCGCAGCTCCGAGGCCAGAGAGGCGTTGAAGGTGATCTCGTTCAGCCGGTCCATGATCTCGCCCGGCGACTTGGGCGTCTCGTCGCGGACAAACGGGTTGAGGGTGATCACCAGGATGTCGTCGGGGGTGTCGTCGTAGAACAGCGGCCACAGCGGCGGATTGGCCAGAAAGCCGCCGTCCCAATAAGGCTCGCCGTCGATCTCCACGGCCTGGAACAGCTGCGGCAGGCAGGCGCTGGCCATGATGTGGCGGGCGGTCAGCTCGGTCTCGCGGAAGACCTTGGCCTTGCTGGTCCGGATCGCCGTGGCGGCGATGAACAGCTTGATCGGACTGTTCTCGCGGATCTGGCTGAAGGTGATCTCGGCTTCCAGCGTGTCGTGCAGCGGGTTCAGGTTGAACGGGTTGAACTCGTACGGGCTGAAGGACAGGGCCAGGGTCTCGGCCATCCGCCAGCCTGGGGTGTTCTTGATCCAGTCGGCCCCGCCGCCGAACGCGCTGGTCCAGATCGAGGTGTCGCCGAACACGTTGCGGCCGCCCTGGCGGTTGACCTGCCGCCAGAACGAGTCGAGCCGCTGGCGAGCGCCCTCGCGGCCGTTGTCGATCAGGCCTTGCGCCAGGCAGACGGCGTTCATCGCCCCGGCCGAGGCGGCGGTGACCGCGCGGATCTCGATGTCCTGCTCCTCGAGCAGGCGGTCGAGGATGCCCCATTCGAAGGCGCCATGGGCGCCGCCGCCCTGCAGGGCCAGGCTCAGGCCCTTGGGCCCGGACTTCTTCTTGGTGAAAGGCGGGATCGGCATGGGACGAAGCTCTCCTGAAGGGAGCCCTTCGGCAAGCGCGCTTCCTCCGGTCGGCCTATTGCGCGACCCAACCGCCGTCGATCTGGAACGCCGCGCCGTTGGCCGAGGCCCCGGCGTCGGAGACCAGATAGAGCAGCATGCCCGTCAGCTGGTCGAAGGTGACGAACTGCTTGGTCGGCTGGGCGGCCAGGATCACGTCCTTCATCACTGCCTCTTCCGAGATGCCGCGCGCCTTGGCCTGGTCGACGATCTGGGCCTCGACCAGCGGGGTCTTCACGAAGCCCGGGCAGATGGCGTTGCAGGTGATGCCGTGGGTGGCGACCTCGAGGGCGACGGTCTTGGTCAGGCCCAGGATGCCGTGCTTGGCGGCCACATAGGCGGCCTTGAACGGCGAGGCGACCAGGCCGTGGGCCGAGGCGATGTTGACGATCCGCCCGCGCCCCTGCTCCTTCATGATCGGCACCGCCGCCTTGGTGGCGTGGAAGGCCGAGGTCAGGTTGATCGCGATGATCAGGTCCCACTTGTCGTCCGGGAACTCTTCGATCGGGGCCACGTGCTGGACGCCGGCGTTGTTGACCAGGATGTCCAGCTCGCCGAACTCGGCCTTGGCGGCGCGGACCATGTCGGCGATCTCGATCGGCTTGGTCATGTCGGCGCCGTGATACAGCACCTCGACGCCGTGCTTTTCGGCCATCTCGGCCCGGGCCCGCTCGATGGCGTTCATCTCGCCCAGGCCGTTCATGACGATGTTGCAGCCCTGGGCCGCCAAGCCGTCGGCCAGGGCATGACCGATGCCGCTGGTCGAGCCGGTGACGATGGCGACCTGCCCCTGCAAACCGAAATCGACGGCCATCTACGCGCTCCTGGCTGACGCCCTAATGTTGCTGCCCAAAGATATTGCAATGCAGCATATAGCTCGCCCATGCGAGAGGCGAGCGCTTATTAAATTCATCACTAGATGAATTCACGGTTGCGGGCGAGCGAAAACCCAGTCGGCCGGCGTCGACAGCGCCGGCTTGAAGCGATAGCCGTCCAGATCGAAGCCCTTCAGCGCCTCGGCCCGGTCGACACGGTTGTCGATGATGTAGCGGGCCATCCGGCCGCGCGCCTTCTTGGCGAAGAAGCCTAGCACCCGCAGTTCGCCGTTCTTCTCTTCCTTGAAGTGGCAGGTGACGACCGGCAGCTTCAGGGCCTTGGCGTCGACGGCGCCGAAATATTCCTGGCTGGCCAGGTTGACCAGGGTCGGGTCCGCATGGCCCTCGGCGGCAACGTTGAGGGTCTTGGAGATCGTCTCGCCCCAGAAATCGTAGAGATTATGGCCGCGCTTGGTCTTCAGCCGCGTACCCATCTCCAGGCGATAGGGCTGCAGGGCGTCGAACGGGCGCAGCACGCCGTACAGGCCCGACAGGATCCGCAGATGGTCCTGCGCCCATTCCAGCGCTGGGCGGTCCAGTTCACGCGCCGCCAGGCCGCCATAGACGTCGCCGTTGAAGGCGATCACTGCCTGCAAGCCGTCCTCGACGGCGGCGTCGAAGGCCTGGAACCGCTCGCGGTTCAGCTTGGCCAGGGCGTCGGAGATGTGCATCAGCCGCTTCAGGTCAGGCGCCGTCAGCTTGCGGGTGACCTTGGCCAGCTCGGCGATCTGGGTTTTGAGCTCGGGCGTCGTGAGCGGCAGCACCGCCTCGGGGGCGGTGAAGTTCAGCGACTTGGCGGGCGAGATGACCATCAGCATGGGCGGGGAGATAGAGGGTTCGGCGGGGCTTCGCTAGCGGTGCGCTTCACGCGCCGGCGTCGACGCGCGTCCGCATGTCCCGATAGGCCGCCAGGATAAGGGCGCCGAGCGCGGCCTCGTCGACGGGCCGCCCCCAGTGGAGCTTGACGTGGCGCATCCGCTTGCCGGCGCCTTCGAGCAAGCCGGCTGGATCGTCCAGCGACGCGCCCTCGAAGAACCCGACGTTCACGTGGGCGCTGAAGGCGTCGACATAGGCGAAGGCGGCGGTGTCCACGCAGGCGGTCGGGTGGCCGTCATGCAGCAGCTCGCGGACATCGTCGCCGGCGCCGCGCATCCGCTCGAACCACGCCAGGGCCAGAGCGCGCAACGGCTCGGCCCGGGAGAACCAGGCCTCGACCTCTGGGTGGCGCCGTTGGGCGCTCGGGAAGTGGAAGAGCGAGCTCATCGGCGGAGAATGGCCGCTTCTCCGGCGATGTCGAGGTCGAGGTCGAGGTCGAGGTCGAGCGGGCGGTCCTGCTTTTTTCGCTTTCTTACAATTCGCGCCGAGGCCGCGCCGATAGCCTGATCTCACTCAACAAGACGAGGAGCAGGGACATGAACCGGCGCGAATTTGGCAAGAACCTTCTCGCGGCGAGCCTCCTGAGCGGCCTTGTCAGCCAACCCGCACACTCAAAGGAAAGCCGCGCCATGCAACAGCCGATCCCTTTCAAGATCGCCTTTTCCGACGAACAACTGGCCGACCTGAAGTCGCGCCTTCAGCGCACCCGCTGGCCGGACGAACCGGCCGACGCGGCTTGGATGTTCGGGACCAATCTCGACTACATGAAGTCGCTGACGGACTACTGGCTGACCCAGTATGACTGGCGGGACGCCGAGGCGCGCCTGAACGCCATGCCGAACTACAAGGTGCGGATCGGCGAGGTCGACCTGCACTTCGTCCACAAGCCCTCAAGGAAGAGGGACGCCCCCGCCCTGCTTCTGCTGCATGGCTGGCCGGACAGCTTCTATCGCTATCACAAGGTCATCGACGCCCTGGCCGAGGACTTTCACGTCGTCGTGCCGTCCATCCCCGGGACCGGCTTCTCGGGCCGGACCGCGCAGCCGGCCGACAAGGTCGCCGACATCTTCGCCGAGCTGATGGGGACCGTGTTGGGACACGAGCGTTTCATCGTGGCCGGCGGCGATCTGGGCGCGGTCATCGCCATGGCGCTGACGCAACGCCATCCGGAGATGCTGCTCGGCAGCCACCTGACCGATGTCGGTTACCCCGACCAGACCACCGATTTCAGCGTTCTCAGCGGGGCCGAGCAGGCCTATGCCGGCGCCATTCAGCAATGGTTCTTCACGCACGGCGCGTTCAACCTCGCCCAGGCGACCAAGCCGCAAAGCCTGGCCTTCGCCATGAACGACTCGCCGGTCGGTCTAGCCGCCTGGATCATGAGCTTCATGGCCGGCATGGGGATCGGCGACGAGGCGGACGCCCGCTTCGGCCGCGACGAGCTCCTGACCAACATCATGATCTATTGGCTGACAGAGACGGCCGCCTCGTCCTTCCGCATCTACAATCAGAACGCCATGCAGCCGCCGACGATCAAGGGCAAGAACACCAAGGTTCCGGTCGCGGTGGCGACCGAGGCGCCGATCCCCGGCGGGGTGCGCCTGCCCCGCGAATGGGCGGACCGGCAGACTGCGGGCAATGTCGTGCAGTTCCACGACATGGAGAAGGCAGGCCATTTCGCGCCCTGGGAGGATCCTCGGTTCTACGTCAAGGACATCAACGCCTTCGCCGCGCTGCTGGCCAAGTAAGATCGACGCCACGACCGCCGGGCGACCCTCGCTCGGCGGTCAGATCTTGTGAACGGCGTCGAGATTCGAGGGCAAGGCGCCCATGATCTTCTTGATGGATTTGATCATGTGCGGCTGGTCCGTGTAGCCCAGATCGACCGCCACCCCCGCCRGGGCCTCGCCCGCCTTCAGCCGCCGCACCGCTTCCTGCGCGCGGCGGATCATCTGGAAGCTCTTCTGGGTGATCCCCGTCGTCTGCTTGAAATGTTGCTGCACCGAACGCCTGGAAGCGGCTTTCGGAGTCTCGCCAAAGGCCTTGGCGACCAAGTCGTTGGAGAGCAACAGACCGGCCGCGATCATCGTGTCGACCAGCGGCTCGACGTTTTCAAAGGTCGGCAACGGCAGTTCCACACCGTCCAGCACGAAGACCGCGCCCCGCACGGGCAGCATTCGGGTCTCGGGACCGATCCTCGGCGCCCTGTCTCCGGTCAGATGGACGTGGGCGGCGAACGAGAGGACGACCGAGCTCTCCCCCTCTAGATACGGCACCTCGACCGGTTCGGTGGCCTGGCCGCTCAGGAACACCACGGATTGGCCATCCGGCGCGATGCTGCGGATCAGATCCCACGAGCCGTCCGGCGTGGCCGAATATAACCCGTCGCTGAGGCAGACCGTCTGCCAGACCGTGTCGATCCAGGGGTGAGGCGATGACCGGCTCGTGTGCTTCTGAACCATGATCGTCGATCAGTCCCTTCGCGGCGGCGCTCGGCATCGTGGTTCAGTTCCGACGCCGGTGAAACCCCGCATCTCGACCTTCGCCGCGTCGCCAGCTATCCAGCCCGAATGTCCAACACCCTAGGCCTCGCCGCCGCCCTCGCCTGGCCGATCCCGATGATCGCCGCCCTGTTCCTGGTGGCCCGCGACCGAACGCTGAAGTTCCGTGTCGTGTGGGCGGTCGTCTGCTTCGCTGGCGTCGGGGCGTTCTGGATGCAGCGGAGCACGGGCCAGTGGGGCTTCATCCCCCTGGCGTTCAACCTGCTGGGCCCGGGCTCGCAGCCGGGCTTCTACAAGGCCACGATCCCCGCCGGCGCGATCGTCGTGCTGACCCTGCTCTGGCTGCGCGCCCGAAGGCTCCGCGCCTTGAAGGCCGCCGCCTAGAACAGAACCCGAGGGTTCATGATCCGCTTGGGGTCCAGCGCTCCTCGGATGGCGCGCAGGGCCGCGACCTCGATCGGGTCCTTGTAGGTCAGAGCCTCCAGCGTCTTCATCGTCCCCAGGCCGTGCTCGGCGCTGATCGAGCCCGAGAACGTGGCGGTGATGTCGTGGACGATCTTGGCGCCCGCCTCGCGCAGGGCGTCRTGGGCGTCGTCGTCGCCGCCGACCGGCCGCAGCACGTCATAGTGGACATTGCCGTCGCCGACATGGCCGAAGGCGACGATCCGGGTCCCCGGAAAGGCCTTCTCGATCGCGGCGTTGGCCTGACCGATGAAGGCCGGGATCTTCGAGACCGGCACCGAGACGTCGTGCTTCCACACCGCGCCCTCGGGCTTCTGGCCAGCCGAGTGGCCTTCGCGGATGTGCCAGAAGGCCTTCATCTGGGTCTCGGTCTGGGCCACCGCCGCGTCGGCGATCAGGCCGCCTTCCAGGGCCCCGGCCAGCAGCCGTTCCAGCGCCGCCTCGGCCGCGCCGGGCTCGCCGCTGGCGACCTCGATCAGCACGTACCAGGGATGAACCTGCGGCAGCGGATCGCGCAGGCCCGGCACGTTGCGGACGGTCAGCTCGAAGCCCAGGCGGCCCATCAGCTCGAAGGCCTCGACCGCGCCGCCGGTCTCGTCCTTGGCCCGGGCCAGCAGCCGGATGGCGTCGGCCGGCGAGGCCAGGCCGACGATCGCCACGGCGCGCGAGGCCAGCAGGGCGTGCAGCTTCAGGCTGGCGGCGGTGACCACGCCCAGCGTGCCCTCGGCCCCGATCAGCAGCTGCTTGAGGTCGTAGCCGGTGTTGTCCTTGCGCAAGCGCTTGAGGCCATTCCAGATCTCGCCATTGGGCAGCACCGCCTCGAGGCCCAGCACCTGCTCGCGCATCATGCCGTAGCGCAGCACCGCCGTGCCGCCGGCATTGGTTGAGACCAGGCCGCCGATCGTGCACGAGCCTTCCGAAGCCACGCCGACGGTGAAGCGGCGGCCGACCTTGGCGGCCTGCTGGTGGGCTTCGTAGAGCGTCACCCCGGCTTCCAGCACCATGGCGTCATCGATCGGATCGACGTCGCGGATCGCCTTCAGCTTCTCGGTGGACAGCAGGATCTCGCCGTGCGGGATCTGGCCGGCGACCAGGCCGGTATTGCCGCCCTGGGGGGTGATCGCCACGCCCTCAGCCGCGCAGATGCCGACCACGGCGGCGACCTCGGCGGTCGAGCGCGGGGTGACCAGCAGCGGCGTCTCGCCCTTCCAGCGGCCCCGCCACTCGACCAGCTTGGGCGCGATCACGTCGGGATCCTGGCTCCAGCCGCCCTCGCCGAGCACGGCCTTCAGGCGGGAGACGACATCAGCGGGAACGGGCTTGGTCATGACGGCAGAATACGCCTCGTGCGGGGTTGATGTCAGTAGCGGCTGTGCGCGGAACTAGGTCCGCCCGACATTCACTGAGCTGAATTTACCAGCCTTCCTGGGCCTTGTGCCCAGGACCCAGGGTTCAGCTTCAACGGAATGGGGGGCTGAGTTCACGGTCGTTCGGCCACGCGAACTTAAAGAGTCCAAACCTGCCTCGAACATGGGTCCTGGGCACAAGGCCCAGGAAGGCAGTGGGATCTGTACCTGCCCAGATAGATGTCGATTGGCGCTAGCCCAGGGCTGGGTCAGGCAGGCCGCGGATGTCGCGCCAGTATTCCTCGCGCACGTCGTCGTCGATCACGGGCGGATCGCCCGCGCCCTTGAACAGCCGGTCGGCGCCATCCTTGCGCGCCCGGGCGATCCAGTACGGGTGGCCGGTCACGGTATCCTGGAAATTGGCCTTCAGGCCCGAGTGGCGCAGCGCCGTGAACGACTGGCCGGCATAGTGCAGGGTCTCGCCGCTCTTGGACGATCCGACCCGCCCGATCCGCGCCGGCCCGTTCACGCCCTTGGACTTGTCCTCGACATACATGATCCGGGATTTCATCGGTCTATCCTACGAAGCCGGCGGCGCGACGCAGCCGGTCATTGATCGCTTCGCCCAGGCCGTCGTCGGGCAGGGCCGCCACGGCGATCGCCGTGGGCCGCGTCCTGTCCGCAGCGCGCAGGAACGAAAAAAGGTTCGCCGCCGCCTCGCTCAACGAGCCCGTCGGGCTGAGATTGAAGACGCCCGGCCCCGGTGGCCACGGGCCGAAGGCCAGGAACGCCTCGCCAGCCTCGGGGGCCTTGGCGTCGATCCGCACGGGGGCGTCGGGGGCGTAATGCAGGGCCAGGCGGCCGGGCGAACGCCTGGCGTCGTCCTGCGCCTCGGCGAGCGGGCCGACGATCTGTTGCAGCTGGACGCGGGTCACGGCGCCGGGACGCAGCAGGTGGGCCTGGCCGTCCAGCACCGAGACGACGGTGGATTCCAGGCCGACCGCGCACGGCCCGCCGTCCAGGGCGGCGGCGGCCTTGTCGCCGGTCTCGGACATCGCATCGGCGAAGGTGGTGGGGCTGGGCCGGCCCGAGCGGTTGGCCGACGGCGCCACGACCGCGCCACCGAACGCTTCGAGCACGGCGTGCGAGATCGGATGGCCCGGCACGCGGATGGCCACGGTGTCGAGGCCCGCGCGGGCCAGGTCGCAGACGGCCAAAGTGTCCCTGATCGGCGCGACAATGGTCAGCGGCCCCGGCCAGAATTCGCGGGCCAGGGCCCAGGCGCGGTCGTCCAGATCGGCGATCCGCGCGGCGGTCTCCAGGTCGGCGACGTGGGCGATCAGCGGGTTGAAGCGCGGCCGGCCCTTGGCCTCGAAGATCGCCGCCACCGCCGCCGGATTGGCGGCGTCGGCCCCGAGCCCGTAAACCGTCTCGGTCGGCAGCAGGACGAGCCCGCCGGCGCGCAGCGCGTCGGCGGCCGCGGCTATTTCCGCTTGGCGGTCAGCGCGAAGCTGACCTTCACCTTCGCCGCGATTTCGTCCGTCGACGCCCATTCGCCCTGTCCAACCCCGAACGTGGTCCGGTCGAGGGTGGTTACACCGCGCGCGGTCGCCGTGTCGCCGTCGATCTTCAGCGAGAACGGCAGGCTGAGCGGCTTTTTCACGCCGCGCAGGTCCAGGGTCCCGTCGGCGACGAACTTGCCCTCGCCCGTCTTGCGGAACTTGCTGGCGGTGAAGGTGGCCTTCGGGTGCTCGGCGGTGTCGAAGAAGTCGCCGCTGGGCAGGCTCTGGTCGCGCTGGTCATCGCCCGTGGCGGCCGAGCCCATGTCGACGTTCACGGTCAGCTTCGAGCGGTCCAGGGCCTGCGGCGAGAACAGGATGTCGGCGGTCCAGGTCTTGAACTGGCCCTCGATGGCGCTGCCCGACCAGGTCGCGGTGAAGGCCAGGCTCGAGCCCTTCTGCACCGTCCAGGCGACGGGGTTCTTGAGCTCGGAGACTGGCGAAGCGGCCTCGGCGGCGGGCGGCGTGGCCGAGGTCGGAGCGGCGGCGGGCGCGGGCGTCTCCGTCGGCGCGGTTTCGACGGGCGGCGCGGCGGGGGTGGCCTTGAGGGCGGGCCGGTAGAGGAAGCCGGCGACGATCACGGCGATCACGGCCACGGCGGCCAGCCAGGCGCGCGGCTCCTTCCAGCCCGGGCGGGCGCCGGGGGCCATGTGGCCGAACACCGCGTCGCGGTCGAGCAGCTGGTGCTTGGCCACCGCGCCCAAGTGCAGGGCCAGCAGCCCATAGACCAGCCAGACCAGCGCGTGGTGGCTGGTCTCACCGGTCTTGTACCAAAGGTGCTTCGGGGCCGCCGCCAGCTCCGGCAACAGCGGCAGATGCGGCCACGGCACGGTCCCGTACAGCAGGGTCGGGATATTCACCTTGCTGGCCGAGACCGTGATCCATCCGGTCAGCGGCAGGCCGATCATGATCACGTAGAAGCCGACATGGACCAGCTTGGCCGCGATCCGCTCCCAGCGGGGCTGATCGGCGGGGGCCAGCGGGACGGGATTGACCAGCCGCCAGCCCAGCCGCAGCAGGCTGAGCAGCAGGATGGTGATGCCGATCGACTTGTGCAGCTGGAACAGGGCGTAGGTCATCGGCCCCTTGGGGCCGTCGTCCATCCGCCAGCCCAGGATGATCTGGAAGAAGATGGCCGCGGCGATCAGCCAGTGAATGACGATCGCCACCGTCGTGTAGCGCGTACGGCTCTGCGCCATCAGTCTCTCCAGGATCGTCCCGACGCGAACGGCGCGCCGCGAGGCAAAGAAAACCCGCCGTTCCATACCAGACTGTGTCAGTCCGGAAATGGAACGGCCAGGCCGACTACTTCTTTTCGAACTCGACCTCGATGTTCAAGGTCACGTCGTCGCCGATCAGCGGCGCGTACTTGCCGACGCCATATTCCGAACGCTTGATCGTCGTGCTGGCCGAGAAGCCGGTGCGGGTCTGAAGCGGGTTCATGCCCAGGCCGACGCCGTTGAAGGTGACGTCCAGCACCACCGGCTTGGTCACGCCGTGGAAGGTCAGGTCGCCGGTCACCGAGCCGTGCTGGCCGTCGCCGACATTGATCGCCGTCGAGACGAAGGTGATGGTCGGGAACTTGGCCGCTTCCAGCCAGCCGTCGCCGATCAGTTCCTTGCTGAACTTCACGCCGAACGCGTCGGCGCCGGTGGCGGTGTCCAGCGACGCCGGGTCGACGGTGACGCTGATCTTCGAGGCTTCCGGCGCCTTCGGATCATAGTGGAAGTCGGCGTCCAGCTTGGTGAAGCGCAGGGTGTAGTTCGAGAAACCCATATGCTTGAGCTTGGCGGTCAGCACCGCGTGGGTCTTGTCGAGCACATAGTGGCCGGCGGGCAGATCGGCCGGCTTGACCGACGAGACGCCCGGCGCGGCCAGGGCGGCGGGGGCCGTGAACAGGGCCGCCGTCAGGACGAGGTAAGCGAGGGGACGAGACATCGGAAGGACTCCAGAATTAAAACAGCAGCAGTTACCGTTTCACGGAATTAGGAACTCCACCGTGCGATGGAAGGGGCCGGCGATCACGAGCCCGTGATCCGCCGCACATAGCTGTGGTGAACCTCGACCGTGGCGGACTCGCGGCGGCGGATCGGAACGCGCCGCGCTTGGCGCACGCGGTCGGGCCGCCTAAACAGATCACCGATAACCTGGAGCTCGGCCGACCATGACCTATCGCGCCCCCGTCCGCGACCTCGCCTTTTCGCTGCGTCACGCGGCGGATTTCGGACGGCTGGCCGACGCCTTTCCCGAGGCGGATACGGACACGGTGGCGGCGGTGCTGGAGGCGGCCGGGACCTTCGCGGCCGACGTGCTGGCCCCGCTGAACCGCCAGGGCGACCTGGTCGGCGCCAAGCTTGAAAACGGCGTGGTCCGCTGCGCGCCCGGCTTCGCCGACGCCTACCAGCAGTTCGCGCAGGGCGGCTGGGCCAGCCTGGCCGCCCCGCCCGAGCACGGGGGCCAGGGGCTGCCCAAGACCCTGGAGGTCTGCGTGCTGGAAATGGTCCAGGCCGCCAACATGGCCTTCGGCCTCTGCCCGATGCTGAGCCTGGGCGCGATCGAGGCCCTGGAGCATCACGGGTCGGATCGTCAGAAGCATCTCTATCTTCCGAAACTGGTGTCCGGCGAATGGACCGGCACTATGAATCTCACTGAACCGCACGCGGGTTCAGATTTGGCCGCGCTAACGACCATCGCGGCTCCCGATGGCGACGGCGGCTGGCGGATCAGCGGCCAGAAGATCTTCATCACCTGGGGCGACCACGACGCGGCCGACAACATCGTCCACCTGGTTTTGGCCCGCACGCCCGACGCGCCGCCTGGCGTGAAGGGCATCTCGTTGTTCCTGGCCCCCAAGGTCCTGGTCGGCGAGGACGGAACCCTGGGCGAGGCCAACGGCGTCCGGGTCGGGGGGCTGGAGCACAAGCTGGGCATCCACGGCTCTCCCACCTGCGTGATGCTGTTCGAAGGGGCCAAGGCCGAGCTGGTCGGCGGCCTGGGCCAGGGCCTGCCCAACATGTTCACGATGATGAACGCCGCCCGCCTGCAGGTCGGGACCCAGGGCGTGGCGATCGCCGAGCGCGCCTATCAGCAGGCCCTGGCCTTCAGCCTGGAGCGCGCCCAGGGCCGCTCGGCCTGGACGCAGGCCTATCCCTCACGCCTGTTCGACCATCCGGACGTGCGCCGCACACTGGTGCTGATGAAGGCCCATATCGAGGCGGCGCGCGGCATCTGCCTGTCGACCGCCGTCGCCGCCGACCTCTCGCGCGCCGCCGCCGACGAGGCGACCCGCACGGCCGCCAAGCTGCGCGAGGAGCTGCTGACCCCGATCGCCAAGGCCTGGTCGACCGACATCGGCGTCTGGGTCGCCTCGCAAGGGCTGCAGGTCCACGGCGGCATGGGCTTCATCGAGGAGACCGGCGCGGCCCAGCACTATCGCGACGCCCGCATCGCCCCGATCTACGAGGGCACCAACGGCATCCAGGCCATCGATCTGGTCGGCCGCAAGCTGATGCTGGGCGAAGGCCAGGCGGTCGGCGACCTGATGGACGACATTCGCGACACGATCGAGGTGCTGCTCACCAGCGACCTCAAGGCCGTGGGCCTGCGCCTGGAGGCCGCCCTCGACGCCGCCGCCAGCGCCACCGCCTGGCTGATCGAGCGTCGGACGAAATCGATGCCCGACGCCCTATCCGGCGCGACGGCCTATCAGAAGCTGCTGGGCGACGTGGTCGGCGGCTGGATGCTGGCCAAGGGCGCCCTGGCGGCCTCGGGCGAGGCGGATACGGCCTGGGCCGAGAGCAAGCGGGCCCTGGCCCGGGTGTTCGCCGAGGCGGTGCTGGCCCAGGTTCCGGGCGCGGTGGCCGGGGTGATGCTGGGCGCGGCGGACCTGGAGGCGATGACGCCGGAGGTGTTGGGGGCTTAACTCAACATCCCTTCCCCGTGTCATCCCGGAAAGCCCGTAGGGCTTGTCCGGGACCCAGGGGCCGGCGCATCGCGGTTGCCCTGGGTCCCGGCTCTCCGCTTCGCTGCGGCCGGGATGACATGGAAAGAGAGCTGTCGTTTCGGCCGCCCCTACGCCTTGAAGAACGCCAGCAGATCCGCGTTGATCACCTCCGGGTGCGTCGACGCCATGCCGTGCGGCAGGCCCGGATAGGTCTTCAGCGCGCCCTTCTTCAGCAGCTTGATGGCCAGGTGGGCGCTGTCGGCGATCGGGACGATCTGGTCGTCTTCGCCGTGCATGATCAGCACCGGCACGTCGATGGCCTTCAGGTCGTCGGTGAAGTCGGTTTCCGAGAAGGCCTTGATGCAGTCGTAGTGGGCCTTGGCGCCGCCGGCCATGCCCTGGCGCCACCAGTTGTCGATCAGGCCCTGGCTGACCTTGGCGCCCGGACGGTTGAAGCCGAAGAACGGGCCCTCGGGGATGTCGCGGAAGAACTGGGCGCGGTTGGCGACCAGGGCGGCGCGGAAGTTGTCGAACACTTCGATCGGCAGGCCGCCCGGATTGGCCGCGGTCTTCAGCATGATCGGCGGCACGGCCCCGATCAGCACGGCCTTGGCCACCCGGCCCGGCTTGGCGCGGGCGACATAGTGGGCGACCTCGCCGCCGCCGGTCGAGTGACCGACGTGGATGGCGTTCTTCAGGTCGAGGAAGTCAGCCAGGGCGATGACGTCGGCGGCGTAGGTGTCCATCTCGTTGCCGGTGTCGGTCTGGGTCGAACGGCCGTGGCCGCGACGATCATGGGCGATGACCCGGAAGCCCTTCAGGCGGAAGAACATCATCTGGGCGTCCCAGTCGTCGGCGCTGAGCGGCCAGCCGTGGTGGAACACGATCGGCTGGGCGGTCTTGGGACCCCAGTCCTTGTAGAAGATCTGCACGCCATCCTGGGTGGTGACGAAGCCGCTCTCGGCGCGGTCGGCGGCATTGGCGGCGGCCTTCTTGGCGGGCGTCGCCGCTTGCGCGGCTTCGCCCAGCGAGACGGCGGCGACGGCGGCGAGACCCAGGCCGGCGGTCATCACGCCACGGCGGGAAGCTTGGTTCGACTGGCTCATGATCATCCCTCATTTCCTACTTGCGATAATGTTTATCGCGGTAATGAGATGGGTCTAAGCCCGAGCCGACGCCGTGTCCATGATTTTCTTTATCGCGATATCATTTTTCGTGGTAAGAACAATTCATGACGAACGGAGACGCCACGATGCGCCCGCTGGACCAGCAGATCTGCTTCACCCTGTACGCCACCAGCATGGCGATCACGCGGGCCTACAAGCCCCTGCTCGATGAGCTGGGGCTAACCTATCCGCAGTATCTGGTGCTCAGCGTGCTGGGCGAAAACAACAGCTTGACCATCGGGGGCGTCGCCGCGCGGCTGGACCTGGAGTCCAGCACGGTGACGCCCCTGGTCAAGCGCCTGGAGGCCGCCGGCCTGGTCGCGCGGCGACGCGGCGTCGAGGACGAGCGCAAGGTCGAGGTGACGATGACGCAGGCCGGCCAGGCGCTGCTGGACCGTTCGGGATGCCTGGGCGACCTGCTGCTGGAGCGCTCGGGCATGGACGGCGAGGCGCTGGGCGCGCTGAACAGGCAGGTCCAGGCGCTGCACGAGGCAATCGTGAAGGGGTAGGAAGAATAGCTGCTCCCCCGCATGCGGGGGAGCTGTCGCGAAGTGACTGAGGGGGCTAATGCGGCCTAAGCCCAGCTGCCCCCTCCGGCCCTCCGGGCCACCTCCCCCGCGGCGCGGGGGAGGAGAGACGCCTGAACCCAGCTCTACAGCTGTTCCAGCAGGTACTCGGCCGACGAGACCTTGAACTGGCCGGCTTCCTCGACGTGCAGCTGGGTGACGACGCCGTCCTTGGCGATCAGCGAGTAGCGCTGCGAGCGCGGGCCCATGCCGAACTTGCTGCCATCGAAATCCAGGCCGACCGCCCGGGTGAAGTCGCCGTTGCCGTCAGCCAGCAGCAGAACTTCGTCGGCGATGCCTTGGTCCTTGCCCCAGGCCTTCATCACGAAGACGTCGTTGACCGAGATGCAGGCGATGGTGTCGACGCCCTTGGCCTTCAGCTCGCCGGCCTTCTCCTTGAAGCCCGGCAGGTGCTTGGCCGAGCAGGTCGGGGTGAAGGCGCCGGGCACGGCGAACAGGGCGACGGTCTTGCCCTTGAAGATGTCGTCGGTGGTGATCGGCGCCGGCCCTTCGGCCGTGCTGGTCATGAAAGTCGCCGCGGGAAGCGTGTCGCCAACCTTGATCGCCATGGGCCGTGTTCCTCTTGTGTGCAGTGGGTAGCGTCGCCTCGAATATCCCTCGCCGAGGCGGTCGCCAAGCGCGCTTTCATAACGTGTTCGACTTGAAACCGTCACACCGAAAGCCAATGCTGTCCCGATGGCCAGCTTCATCGACCAAGACGATCCGAATGGCGAAGACGGCGAGTTCCTGACCGGGCGGCTGCTGGTGGCCATGCCCGGCATCGAGGATCCGCGCTTCGAACGCACGGTGCTCTACCTGTGCGCCCACGACGAGGACCAGGCCATGGGCCTGGCGGTGAACCGGCCGGTCGACGGCCTCACCGTGTACGAGCTGCTGGAGCGGCTGGGCGTGAAGTCCGACATCCAGGCGCCCAGCGACCTCGTCCTGCTGGGCGGGCCGATCGAGCGCGAGCGGGGCTTCGTGCTGCACACCGACGATTTCGTCTCGCCGGACTCGACCCTGCCGGTGGCCGATGGCCTGGGCCTCACCGCCACTCGCGACGTGCTGGACGCTATGGCCAGCCGCATGCACCGCCCGCGCAAGGCGATCCTGGCCCTGGGCTACGCCGGCTGGGGCCCCGGCCAGCTGGAGCAGGAGCTGCGCGACAACATCTGGCTGATCTGCGACGCCGACGAGGGCATCCTGTTCGACGAGGACCACGAGCACAAATGGACCCGGGCCCTGGCCAAGCTGGGGATCTCGGCGGACCACCTGTCGGCCCAGGCAGGGCGGGCTTAGGAGGAAAATCAGCTCCCCCGCCGGGGGAGCTGTCGCGGAGCGACTGAGGGGGCTAACGCGGCGTTCGCCCAGCTTGCCCCCTCCGGCCCTCCGGGCCACCTCCCCCGCATCGCGGGGGAGGAGAGATCATCGCGTCCCCTTATTTCTTCACCAGACCCAGCAGCCACAGCAGCAGGATCGCGCCCAGGCTGGAGATGACCAGGCTGCCGATCCAGCCCCAGAAGTGGATGCCCAGCATCCCGGCCAGGAATGCGCCCAGCAGCGACCCGACCAGGCCGACGATCAGGTTCATCCAGAACCCGTGATTGCGGTTCAAGACCTTCTCGGCGATCCAGCCGGCGAAGATCCCGATGATGATGGCTCCGATAAAGCCTACGCCGTGCATGTGACTCGTCTCCCGATGCGTGTTGAAGCCAGGCTATGGAAATCCGCGAGCCGTGCCTAGCTACGTCATGCTAGGCAAACGCCATGGTCCATCCCGTCTTCGACAACCTGCCGACCACGATCTTCGAGCGCATGAGCGGCCTGGCGCGCCAGCACGGGGCGATCAATCTGGGCCAGGGCTTTCCCGACGACCAAGGCCCCCGGCCCGTCCGTGAAGCCGCCGCGCGGGCGCTGATCGAGGACTCCAACCAGTATCCGCCGATGCGCGGCCTGCCCGAGCTGCGGGCCGCCGTGGCCGGACACTACGAGCGGACGCAAGGCCTCGTCCTCGATCCGGACACCGAGGTGACGATCACCTCCGGCGCCACCGAGGCCCTGGCGGCGGCCTTCCTGTCACTGATCGCGCCGGGCGACGAGGTGGTGCTGTTCCCACCGCTGTACGACGCCTATCTGCCGCTGGTCCGCCGGGCGGGCGGGATCCCCAAGCTAGTCCGCCTGTCTCCGCCGCACTGGCGCTTCGACCGGGCGATGCTGGAGGCGGCCTTCTCGGACAAGACCCGGATGGTGGTGCTCAACAGCCCGCTGAACCCGGCCGCCGTGGTCGCCGCCGAGGACGACCTGGCCCTGCTGGCCGAGTTCTGCGTCCGCCACGACGCGATCGCCATCTGCGACGAGGTCTGGGAGGCGGTGGTGTTCGACGGCCGCCGCCATCGGCCGCTGATCGGCTTCCCCGGCATGCGCGAGCGGACGGTGAAGATCGGCTCGGCCGGCAAGCTGTTCGGCATGACCGGCTGGAAGGTCGGCTTCCTGATCGCCGCCCCGCCCCTGACCAGGGCCCTGGCCGCCGCCCACCAGTTCCTGACCTTCACCACCCCGCCCAACCTGCAGGCCGGCGTCGCCTGGGGCCTGGAGCATCACCGGACCTGGTTCGAGACCATGCCCGCCGACCTCCAGCGCTCCCGCGACCGCCTGACCGCCGGCCTGCGCGCGGCGGGCTATGTCGTGCTGGAAAGCCAAGGGACCTATTTCCTCAACGTCGACTTGGCGGCGTCGGGGATCGCGATCGACGACGTCAGCTTCTGCGAACGCTGCGTGGCCGAGTTCGGCGTCGCGGCCATCCCGGTGTCGGCGTTCTTCGCGGAGGACCCGGTGCGGACCGTCGTGCGGCTGTGCTTCGCCAAGGCGGATGCGACGCTGGATGAGGCCGTGGAGCGGCTGGCGAGGGCGCGGGCGGCGCTTAGCTGAAAGACCCCTCTCCCCTTGCGGGAGAGGGTGGCCCGCGAAGCGGGTCGGGTGAGGGGTTGAAGAACGCCTCCGCCGCGACAGGCGGTAGCGGCAGGGCGCCAAGCGGACAGGACTATCGACCCCTCATCCGACCGCCTTCGGCGGCCACCTTCTCCCGCAAGGGGAGAAGGAAATTAAAGCGCCCCGTACCCCGCGGCCAGTTCGCGCGCCGCGCCGCGGGCCAGGCAACGGTCCATGGCCGACAGCAGGTTGCGCAGGTCGATCGGCTTGGCGACGTGAGCGTCGCAGCCGGCGTCCAGGCAGGTCTTGATCTGGGACGACATCACGTCGGCGGTCAGGGCGATCACCGGCAGGCGGGCGAAGCGCGGGTCCTGGCGCAGGCGGCGGGTGGCTTCCAGCCCGTCCATCACCGGCATGTTGACGTCCATCAGCACGATGTCGATCGGCTGGGCCGCCAGGGCGTCCAAGGCCCGCTGGCCGTTCTCGGCCTCGACCAGTTCGCACGCAAACGGCTCGAGGAACAGGCGGATGACCCGGCGGTTGACCGGGTGGTCGTCGACGACCAGCACGCGGCGGCCCTGCAGGGCGACGAAGCCGCCCTCGTCCTCGCCGGCGTCGTCCTCCCAGACCGGGATCTCGGAGACCTCGGCCGCGTCGACGATCATCTCGATGGTGAAGACCGAGCCCAGGCCCTCCTCGCTCTCGACGGCGATCTCGCCGCGCATCATCTCGACCAGGCGCCGGGTGATGTTGAGACCCAGGCCCGTGCCGCCGAAGTTGCGGGTGGTCGAGGCGTCGGCCTGGGTGAAGGGGCGGAACAGCTTGGCGACCGTGCCTGGGTTCATGCCGATGCCGGTGTCGGCGACCCGCAGGCGCACGCGCACCCGACTTGCGCCTTGGGGACCATCATCCGCGGGATAGCAGGCCAGGGCGACCTCGACCTTGCCGTGGGTGGTGAACTTCAGGGCGTTGGACACCAGGTTGGTCAGGCACTGACGCACCCGCACGCCGTCGAACATCAGCGGACCCGGCGGCGGGCCCTCCAGCTTGAAGGTCAGGGCCACGCCCTTCTCGCGGGCCGTGGGCTGGTAGCCGCCGACCAGGCGGGCGCAGGTCTGGACGATGTCGCCGACCGTCGGGGCGATCTCCAGCTTGCCGGCCTCGATCTTGGACAGGTCCAGGATGTCGTTCAGCAGCACCAGCAGCGTGTCGCCGCTGTCCATGATCAGGTCGACCTGTTCTTTCTGTTCAGGTGTCAGCTGGCCGCTGCGCAAGGCCTGGGCCAGGCCCAGCATGCCGTTCAGCGGCGTACGCAGCTCGTGGCTCATCACCGCCAGGAACGAGGACTTGGCCTGGCTGGCGGCCTCGGCGCTTTCCTGAGCCCCCTTCAGTCGGCGCGAGGCGCGGCGCTGGTGGACGGCCCAGGCGACGCCGCCGGCGACCAGCACGCCCAGCAGCACGGCGATGACCGCCGAGGCCCTCGCCAGGCTGCGCGACAGCCGCACTTGCTCGGTCAAGCGGCGGCTCTCGTCGCGCTTGGCCCGCAGCTCGCTGTCCAGGGCCGAGGACATCTCGGCCACGCTGCGCGCGTGGGCGCGCCGCTCCTCGACGGCGTCGGTCTTGCGCCAGGTGTCCAGCTTGCGGAACGCCTCGGCGCCGCGGCCTTCGGCCTGGTCGATATAGGCCTCGATCAGGGCCTCGGCGTGCGGGTCGCGCGGGGCCAGCGCCTCTGGCACGGCCTTCAGCCGCTCCAGGTCGGCGCGCGCCAGGACGCCCTGGCCCAGCTGGGCTCGGGCCAGGGCCCGCTGGCTCAGCATCAACACCCGCAGGCGGCGATCGGGATTGGCCAGATCGGCGGCGGCCGGGGCCAGGCAGGCCAGAACCCGGGCCGGAACTTCGCGATGGGCCGCGATGCGGGCGCACAGGAAGCGGTCCCAGGTCAGCAGGTCCCTGTCGCCGTCCATCGTCGTCATGTGGTGGTGCAGGGCCGCGAAGCGCTCGGCGGCGTCCAGCTCGCCCAGTTCGGCGGCCGTGTAGGCGATGTCGTAGATCCGCTCGATCTTGCGAACATAGAAGGCGTCGCGCTCGTCCAGCCGCGCGGCCTGGGCCATGTGGTCCAGGGCCCCTTCCTTGTCGCCGATGTCCGACAGCGTGTAGCTGTGCACCTGGTGCAGCTCGGCCAGCAGCGGCTGGGCGATGCGGCCGCGCTTCTCCAGATCCGTGGTCAGGTCGGCGGCCAGGCGCGCGGCCTCCGCCCAGCGTCCGACCTGGCCCAGGTGCCGCACCCGCTCGATCCCGGCCATCAGCCGGATGTCGGGGCCGGACCGGCCCATGAACCGGCGCCAGTCGGCGTCGGTGAAGGCGTGGTAGCCGTGGGTCTCGTGGCGATAGGCCAAGGTCTCCACGTCGACCAGGGCGGCCAGGGCCGGGTCGTGGTCGCGCTCGGCCGCCGCGCGGGCCTGAGCGGCCCAGGCGGCGAAGGAGCCCTCGATCTGGTTGCTCTTGTAGGCGTACAGCACCCGCCACAGGCCGTAGAGCCGCGACTGGCCGCGTTCACGCAAGGCGCGCTTGCCGGCCCGCTCGATGTCGACGTTGTCGCGCGGCGGATCGCGCAGCTCGTGCGCGCCGATCTCCTGGCTCAGCTGTTCCAGCCGTTGGCCAAGAGGAGCGCCCGTTTGAGCCCAAGCGACGTCGGCCGTCAGGGCGCCGATCAGGACGAGAAGAGTGAAAAGCCGCCGCAAGTCGGATCCCTGGATACTGCGGCGCAGCCTTCGACGGAACTGATGTAGGACGGGTTAAGCTTACCGCCGAGGTTGCAGGGCTAGATCGTCGCGCCCCCGTCCACCACCAGGGCTTGTCCGGTCATGAAGCTGCCGGCCTTGGACGCCAGATAGACGGCCGCGCCGGCGATCTCGTCCGGCTCGCCGATCCGGCGCAGCGGCACGCCGGTGGTCGAGCGCTTCAGGGTCTCGGGATCGTCCCACAACGCCTTGGCGAAGTCGGTCTTGATCAGGCCCGGCGCGATGCAGTTGACCCGCACGTTGTCGGGGCCGAACTCGTGCGCCAGGTTGCGCGCCAGCTGGAAGTCGGCGGCCTTGGAGATGTTGTAGGCCCCGATCACGGCGTTGCCACGCAGGCCGCCGATCGACGAGACGATGATGATCGCCCCTTCCTTGCGATCCCGCATCTCCGGCGCGACCATCGAGATCAGCCAGTGATTGCTGATGATGTTGTTGTCCAGGATCTTGCGGAACTGGTCGTCGGCGATCCCCGACAGCGGGCCGTAATAGGGGTTGCTGGCGGCGTTGCAGACGCAGATATCGACCTTGCCGAACACCTTGCGGGTCTCGTCGACCAGGTTCTGCAGATCGTCCTTAGAGGCGATGTTGGCCGGGACCGCGATGGCCGTCCCCGCCCCGTGCTTTTCGTTCAACGCCGCCGCCACCGCGTCGCAGGGGCCCGCCTTGCGCGACGAGATCACCACCTTGGCCCCGTGCTCGGCCATCCGCTCGGCGATCGCCTTGCCGATCCCGCGCGAGGATCCGGTGATGATCGCCACCTTGCCGGAAAGGTCGAAGAGGCCCATGGCGCGCTCCCTAAACGTTTGTTTGAATTTTGATCACACTGCGACCGCGAGCAAGCGGGGTCAAGGGTCCTGGAAATCCTCCCCCTAGCGGGGGAGGATTTGGGTCCTGCGAATTTTTTCGCGACCCGTGTCGGGACGACTGGATCAGGCCCGTCCTTGAGGCGAAAGTTCAATCCAACAGGAGAGCCCCCATGCCCCTCGACACCGCCAACTTCCCCGCTGACCGCGAGCTGGTTCTGGAACGCATCATCGATGTGCCGGCCGACAAGCTCTACAAGTGCTGGACCACGCCGGAACTGATGCCGCAGTGGTTCTGCCCCAAGCCCTGGACCGTCTCGGACGTGCGCATGGACGTCCGCAGCGGCGGCAACAGCTACATGGTCATGAACGGCCCCAACGGCGAGCGCATGCCGCAGCCGGGCGTCTATCTCGAGGTCGTGCCGAACCAGAAGATCGTCTTCACCGACGCCTTCACCGAGACCTGGCAGCCGTCCGCCAAGCCGTTCATGGTCGCCATCGTCACGTTCGAGGACCTGGGCGGCGGCAAGACCCGCTACAAGGCCGTGGCCCGCCACTGGAGCGCCGAGGACAAGGCCGCCCACGAGCAGATGGGCTTCCACGAAGGCTGGGGCATCGTCGCCGATCAACTGGCCGCGCTGGCGGCGACGCTGTAGGGCGCGAACTCAAACTAGCGTGTCATCCCGGCCGCAGCGAAGCGGAGAGCCGGGACCCAGGGCAACCGCGATGCGCCGGCCCCTGGGTCCCGGACAAGCGCTGCGCGCTTTCCGGGATGACACTAGATTTTGAGGCGCTAGCCCCTCACCTCACCCGCACTTGTTCCACCCACTCATATCCAGGTGGAAGTGGTCCCGGTGCTCGGCGTTGTAGTCGGGGCTCAGCGTGGTCAGGAACACCTTGCACGCCCCGTCGCGCGCCCGGCGCAGGAACTGGCCGCGCGGGCCGGGATCGGTCCAGTCGCCCGCCACGCTGACCACCTGGCCGTCGGTCAGCTTGAAGGCGGCGATGTCGATGGCGTTGGCGCTGGCGTGCTGGCTGATCGGCCCCTCCTGCAGGCCGTACTGCCGCCGGCAGGCGTAGCTGCCGTAGTGCTGGAAGGCCACCACGCCCTGGCCCAGCAGCTCGTCGGCGGCCGGCTGCACCACCTGGCGCTCCCAGATCGTCAGGGCCAGGGCCTCCTTGCAGGCCAGCGGCGCGTCGGCGGGTTCGAAGCGGGCCAGGCCGGTCTCCAGCCGCACCGCGTCGCGCATCTTGCACAGCTCGCCCTCGGCGCGGTCGGGGACCTCGGCATAGACCACACCGGCCCGGCTCATGATCCCGCGACACAGCCTGGGATCGGCCCCGGCCCGCGCCGCCTTGACCCGGGTGGCCAGACCGACCGGATCGACGACGCTGAGCGGCTTCCACGGCAGGTGCTGGTCGGGGATCTTGCGCTCGGCCACGAAGGCCATCAGCAGCACCAGCAGCCACAGGATGACCAGGCCGGCGTAGCGGGCCAGGCGCGCCCGGTGACGGACCTCGTGCTCGATACGCGGATTGTGCGGAACGCGGTAGCGCATGGGGGCGGGGGAGCGCCTTACGAAAGCGATGCGGAAAGGATTAACGCCGCACCCAAGCACGACCATGGCGACCGGTTCAACCTTCGCATGGCTGTCGGGGTTCAGCGGGCTTGGCCCAGTGGGCTTGGCTACGCCGCCAAAAAGGGCCATGCAGCCCCACATGACTTCTTCCGACGCTCCCACGCGCCTGGTCGACAAGGCGCTCGCCCCCCGCTTCGCCCTGCTGTGCCTGGGCATCTGGCTGAACGCCGCCGACACCTTGGTGACGGCCACCATCATGCCCAGCGTCGCGCGCGAGATCGGCGGCTACCAGTATTTCGGCTGGTCGGTGGCGGCCTATCTGACCGGTTCGATCGTCGCGGGGGCCTGTTCAGGCAAGCTGTCGATGGCCCTGGGCCTGCGCACCGCCACCGCCCTGACCGGCCTGGTCTACGCGATCGGCTGCGCGATGAGCGCCCTGGCGCCCGAGTTCGTCACCTTCATCCTGGGCCGGCTGATCCAGGGCCTGGGCGCGGGGGCCGTGGTCGCCCTGTGCTACGTGGCCATCACCGCCCTGTTCCCCGAGAGCCTGTGGCCGCGGGTCTATGGCGCGGTGGCCGGGGTGTGGGGCGCGGCGACCCTGCTGGGGCCGATGCTGGGCGGGCTGTTCGCCGCCGCCGGCTTCTGGCGCGGGGCGTTCTGGCTGTTCGTGATCCAGGCGATCATCTTCGTCGGCGCGGTGCTGGTCATGCTGCCGGCCGGCAAGCGCGATGAGGGCCGTAGCCGCATCCCGACCTTGCAGCTGATCCTGCTGGTCGTCGGGGTCAGCCTGATCGGCGCGGCGGGCATCGTCGCCTCGCCCCGCTGGGCCGTGGTCCTGGCGGTCGGCGGCGTCGTCGGCATGGCCGCCATGCTGGCCGCCAACACCCGCACCCACGACCGCCTGCTGCCCAGGTCCGCCGCCGACCTGCGCACCGCCACGGGCCTGGGCCTCTTGACCATCTTCGCCTGCGAGGCGGCGGTGATCGGCTTCACCGTCTACGGCCCCGCCTTCATCCAGGCCCGCCACGACGCCTCGCCGCTGACGGCCGGCTATGTCACCGGCGCGATCGCCGCCGGCTGGACCCTGTGCGCCATGGTGTTCGGCCACACCCCCGCCGACAAGGACGGCCGTCTGGTGCGGCTCGGCGCGGGGGTGATCCTGCTGGGGGCCCTGGCCAGCGCCTGGGCCGTGGCGCGGAGCGGGCTGGTCGAGATCACCCTGGCCTTCGGGGTGATGGGCTGCGGCTTTGGCCTGGCCCACGCCTTCATCGCCCGCCGCGCCATCGCCGGCGCCCCCAGCGAGGAGCAGGCCATGGCCTCCTCGGCCGTGCCCACTGCGCAGCTGATCGGCGGCGCCGCGGGTTCGGCCGGCGCGGGGGCGATGGCCAATGTCCTGGGCTTCAGCCACGGCATCGACCTCAGCCTGGCGCCGACCAACGGGCTGGTGCTGTTCGCGGCGTTTACCCCGCTGGCGCTGGTGGGATTTGTCGCGGCTTGGCGGTTGGGGCGACACTAGCAAAAGCTGACCGCGCATCCGCTTGGCGGCGAGGACGGCCGGGCTGACCACCCAATCACCCTTCCGGTGTCATCCCGGCCGCAGCGAAGCGGAGAGCCGGGACCCAGGGGCAACCGCACTGCGCCGGCCCCTGGGTCCCGGACAGCCTCTGCGAGGCTTCCGGGATGACAAGAGTGTATGCTGGCCAGGAAGTTTAGAGGCCCTCACACCCGCTCCAGCGCCGTCGCTTCCACCAGCTTGACCACATCGCCCATGATCTGCGTGATCTTGAAGTCCTTGGGCGTGTAGATCCGCGCCACGCCCATCTGTTTCAGGATCAGGGCGTCCTCGGGCGGGATGATGCCGCCGGCCACGACGGGGATGTGTTCGAGGCCCTCGGCGCGCATCACCCGCACCACCTCCTGCACCAGGTCCAGGTGCGAGCCCGACAGGATCGACAGGCCGACCACGTGGGCGCGGCTCTCCTTGGCGCGGCGGACGATCTCTTCCGGCGTCGAGCGGATGCCGTCATAGACCACCTCCATGCCGCAGGCCCGGGCCCGGGTGGCGATCTGCTCGGCGCCGTTGGAGTGGCCGTCCAGGCCGGGCTTGCCGACCAGATAGGTCAGGGTGCGGCCCAGCACTTCCGAGACCCGCTCGACCTCGCGCTTGACCGCCTCGACGTCCTCGGCCTCGCCCGTCGAGACGACCACCGCGACGCCGGTCGGGCCGCGATATTCGCCGAACACCTCGCGCAGGGCGCCGGCCCATTCGCCGGTGGTGACCCCGGCCTTGGCGGCGACGATCGAGGGCTCCATGACGTTGCGGCCGTCGCGGGCGGCGGCCTTCAGATCGGCCAGGGCCGCCTCGACCGCGGCCGGATCGCGCGCCTCGCGCCAGGCCTTGATGCGGGCGACGACGTCGGCCTCCAGCCGAGGATCGACGGTCTCGATCGAGCTTTCGCCGGCCGAAAGCGGCGAGGCTTCACTGTCCGTCCAGCGGTTGACGCCGACCACGGTCATGTCGCCGGTCTCGACCGAGCGCACCCGCCTGGCGTTTGAGGCCACCAGTTCGGTCTTCATATAGTCGATGGCGCTGGCGGCCCCGCCCATCTCGTCGATCAGGGCCAGCTGCTCCAGCGCCCCCTTGGACAGCTCGGCGACCTTGGCCTCGACCACGTGCGAGCCGTCGAACAGGTCCTCGTATTCCAAGAGATCGGTCTCGTAGGCCAGCACCTGCTGCAGCCGCAGCGACCACTGCTGGTCCCACGGGCGCGGCAGGCCCAGGGCCTCGTTCCAGGCCGGCAGCTGCAGGGCCCGGCAGCGGGCGTCCTTGCTCAGCGTGACGGCCAGGGCCTCGATCAGGATGCGGTAGACGTTGTTCTCGGGCTGCGGCTCGGTCAGGCCCAGGCTGTTGACCTGCACCCCGTAGCGAAAGCGGCGGGCCTTCGGATCCTGGACGCCGTAGCGCTCCAGCAGGATCTGGTCCCACAGCTTGGTGAAGCTGCGCATCTTGCACAGCTCGGTGACGAACCGCACCCCGGCGTTGACGAAGAAGCTGATCCGCGAGGCGACGATCTCGAAGTCCTGGTCGGGGACCTGGCCGCCGGCCTTGACGGTGTCGAGCACGCTGATCGCCGTCGCCAGGGCGAAGGCCAGCTCCTGCTCCGGCGTCGCCCCGGCCTCCTGCAGGTGGTAGCTGCAGACGTTCATCGGGTTCCATTTCGGAACCTCGCGATAGCACCAGGCGATCATGTCGCCGATCAGCCGCAGGCTCGGGCCTGGCGGGAAGATGTAGGTGCCGCGCGACAGATATTCCTTGATCAGGTCGTTCTGGGTGGTGCCCTGAAGCAAGGCTCGGTCGGCCCCCTGCTCGTCGGCCAGGGCCACGTACATGGCCAGCAGCCAGGCGGCCGGGGCGTTGATGGTCATCGAGGTGTTCATCCGATCCAGCGGGATCTCGCTGAACAGCTGGCGCATGTCGCCCAGGTGGCTGACCGGCACCCCGACCTTGCCGACCTCGCCGCGCGCCAGGATGTGGTCAGGGTCGTAGCCGGTCTGGGTGGGCAGGTCGAAGGCCACCGACAAACCGGTCTGGCCGCGCGCCAGATTGGCCCGGTACAGCGTGTTCGACTTTTCCGCCGTCGAGTGCCCGGCATAGGTGCGGAAGATCCACGGCGGATCCGGCGCGTGCTGGTACGGCTTGGTCATGGTCGCTCCCGGGGACTTATCGTTCTTGATTATCAGCGATCATGATCCGGGTTTTGTTGCGACGCAATATGGAGTTCGCGGATGCGAAGCGGCCTTTTGGAACCCCTCTCTCATAGAGAGAGGGAGGGGCCCGCCGCCGAAGGCGGTGGGAGGGTGAGCGGTTTCGCCGCCGGCCGATAGATCGGGGTCTTCTGTACAAAACCACTAGAAGGATCGGATCAGCGCTTCGTTCTGAAAGAGTGTAACCACTCACCCTCCCACCGCTGCGCGGCGGGCCCCTCCCTCTCTCTCAGAGAGAGGGATTTTTGGGGCGCGCCGCCTCACCGCCCCATGCTGCGACGCACAAGATTCCGCTTGCCAGTTTCAAACAACTGTCTCAGCGTAGGGGTCTCCTGGGCCAATTTCTTGCGCTCGGGAGCCAAAAATGATCCGAAGGCGAGGCGTTTTCACCGTTTCGACCGTCGGGCGCGCAGCCGAGTTTGTCCGTCGCGCGTTGTTGCAGCGCGGAATGGCGGGCCAGGAACGGGGAGTGAGATGACGACGCAGACGCTTGAAAAGACCGCGCTGAAAGACCTCTACGAGATCGGCGAGATCCCGCCGCCCTTCCACGTGCCGAAGACCATGTACGCCTGGAGCATCCGCAAGGAGCGCCACGGCAAACCGACCCAGGCCATGCAGGTCGAGGTCGTGCCCACCTGGGAGATCGGCGAGGACGAGGTGCTGGTTCTCGTGATGGCCGCGGGCGTCAACTACAACGGCGTCTGGGCCGCGCTGGGCGAGCCRATCAGCCCGCTGGACGGCCACAAACAGCCCTTCCACGTCGCCGGTTCCGACGCCTCGGGCATCGTCTGGGCGGTCGGCGCCAAGGTGAAGCGCTGGAAGCTGGGCGACGAGGTCGTCATCCACTGCAATCAGGACGACGGCGACGACGAGGAGTGCAACGGCGGCGACCCGATGTTCTCGACCAGCCAACGGATCTGGGGCTACGAGACGCCGGACGGCAGCTTCGCCCAGTTCTGTCGGGTGCAGTCGCGCCAGTTGTTGCCGCGCCCCAAGCACCTGACCTGGGAAGAGGCCGCCTGCTACACCCTCACCCTGGCCACCGCCTATCGCATGCTGTTCGGCCACAAGCCGCACGAACTGCGGCCCGGCCAGAACGTGCTGGTCTGGGGCGCGTCCGGGGGCCTGGGCGTGTTCGCCGTGCAGCTGGCCGCCGTGGCCGGGGCCAACGCCATCGGCGTGGTCAGTAGCGAGGACAAGCGCGAGTTCGTGCTGTCGATGGGCGCCAAGGCGGTGCTGAACCGGGGCGAATTCAACTGCTGGGGCCAGCTGCCCAAGGTCAACGGTCCCGAGTTCACCGACTACATGAAGGAGAGCCGCAAGTTCGGGAAGGCGATCTGGCAGATCACCGGCAACCGCGACGTCGACCTGGTGTTCGAGCACCCCGGCGAGGCGACCTTCCCGGTCTCGGTGTTCGTCGTGAAACGCGGCGGCATGGTCGCCATCTGCGCCGGAACCAGCGGCTTCAACCTGACCATGGACGCCCGCTTCCTGTGGATGCGCCAGAAGCGCGTGCAGGGCAGCCACTTCGCCAATCTGATGCAGGCCAGCGCGGCCAACCAGCTGGTCATCGACCGCCGCGTCGACCCATGCCTGTCGGAAGTCTTTCCCTGGAACGACATCCCCGCCGCCCACGAGAAGATGCTGGCCAACCAGCACCTGCCGGGAAACATGGGCGTGCTGGTCTGCGCCCAGCGGCCGGGGTTGCGGACATTTGAAGAGGTGCAGGAGCTGAGCGGGACGCTCTGACCTCCCCTTCTCCCCTTGCGGGAGAAGGTGTCGGCGAAGCCGACGGATGAGGGGTCGATAGACCTGTCGGCCTGGCGCCAAGCAGCTGTCCTGTTCGTGCGACCCCTCACCCGACCCGCTTCGCGGGCCACCCTCTCCCGCAAGGGGAGAGGGATGAGGTCGAGCTATTTGCGCCCCACCCACGCCAACACCGCCGCCGCCGCGCCGGTAGCCAGGGCCACCGGAACCAGCGCCCCGACCACCGTCCCGCCCGTCGCCCCGCCGCCGATCAGCTGCGCCGCCGCCAGAGGACCGAAGATCGAGCCCAGGCGGCTGGCGGCGATGGCCGCGCCGACACCCGTCCCGCGCACCGCGTCGGCATAGAGCCTCGGCGCCAGGCCATAGAGGGTGAACTGGCCGCCCATCAGCAGGAAGCCGGCGGTGAAGGCCAGGGCGGCGATCTGACCGCCCGCGCCGGCCGCCGCCAGGCCCAGCAGCGCCACGGCCAACCCTAGGAAGCCGCCGACCAGCGGCCAGCGCGGGCCGAAGCGGTCGGCCAGCAGGCCAAAGACGATCCCGCCGCTCGCCCCGCCCAGGTTGAAGAGCGCCGCCGCCCCGAACGCCGCGCTTTTGGGCAGGCCGCGCGCGACCAGGAGGGTCGGCAGCCAGTTCAGCAGCAGGTGCAGGATCAGCGCCGTCAGGGCTACGGCCAGCCACAGGCTGACGGTGACCGGCAGCCGGGCCGGCGCGAACAGCGAGGCCAGCGCCGTCCGGCCCTGGCGCGCGATCGCCTCGGGCCGTCCCAGCGGCAAGACGAGGTGCAGCAGCGGCGCGGCCAGCAGTGGGGCGATCCCCCCGAACACGAAGATCATCCGCCAGTCCTCGGCCAGCGGCGAACGCGCCAGCAAGCCCGCCAGCGCTCCGCCTAGCGGCAAGCCGGCCGTGACCACCGCCACCATGGTCGCCTTGCGCGCCGCCCCCGCCTGCTCCGAGGCCAGGGCGATCAGCATCGGCATGGCCCCGCCCAGGCCCAGGCCTGTCAGGAAGCGCACCGCCAGCAAGGGCTCGAAACCCCGGGCCAGCGGCGTGGCCAGCGAGAACAGGCCGAACGCGACGGCGGAAAACACCAGCACCGGCCGGCGGCCAATGCGGTCGGCGATCGCGCCGCCGCTCGAGGCGCCCAGCATCAGGCCGATCAGGCTGGCGCTGAACGCCCAGCCGGCCTGGCCCGGCGACAGGCCCAGGGCTGGAACCATGCGCGGCGCGGCCACGCCCATCGACTGGATGTCGAAGCCCTCCAGCATCGCCGCCAGCAGGCAGACCGCCCAGATCATCCACGTCCCGCTCGGCGCTCGCCTATCCGCGTCCATGGCCGCCTCCCCGTCAGGGCGAGACTAGGACAGACTAGGGGCGGCGAACAGAACCGGGCGCTTCGGCTCCGAACACCCATTCCGCGAAGAGCGGGCGCAAGTCCCGGCCGCTGGACGCTTCCATGGCGTGCTGGAAGTCCAGGCTGGTGACGACCCCGCCGGCATGGGTTCGGGTATAGCGTCGCAGGCCCGCCCAGAAGGCCCGTTCGCCCAAGGTGGTCCGCAGATGATCCATGAACAGCGCGCCCTTGCTGTATTGGACCGCCCGCCGCGTCGCCAGGCTCGGATAGCGCCCGTCCCAGGCCAGCGGCTTGTCGAAACCCGCGGCCCGCGCCTTGTCCAGCCGGGCTCGCGCCACGGCCAGTTCGGCGTCATAGGCGGCGCGCCCGTACTGGTGCTCCTTCCAGGCGGCGGTCATGAAGGTGGTGACGCCCTCGTTGAGCCAGAAATCCTTCAGCGTCGCGCAGGTGACCAGATTGCCCCACCACTGGTGGGCCAGCTCGTGGGCGATGGCCCAGTCCTGGGCCGGGTCGTCCGCATTGGTCGCCAGCGCGTCGACGCCCAGCACCGAATAGGTCGCCGCCTCCTGCGCCTCGCGGCCCTTGACCAGCAGCTGGCTGTATTCGGCAACCGGCAGCGGCGCGCCGGCCTTGTCGGCGAAGAACCGGACCACGTCGGGCGTTTGCGGAAATCGCTGTTTCAGCGCGTCCGCATCGGCGACCTCGCTCAGATAGGCTAACCGGGCCGACCCGACCCGCTCGCTGGCGAGGGCGAAGCGGCCGACCGCGAAGCCGAACAGGTAGGCCGAATAGGGCCGCGGCGCCGTCCACCGATGAATTTCGCCGCCGTCGGGCGCGACGGTCCTGGCCACCCGGCGGCCGACCGACAGCGTCACCAGTCCGGCCGGCACATGCAGCGCCAGCGAGAACGCCGCCTTGTCGCCGAACTGGTCCTGAAGGCAGATCATCCAGTCGCAGGCGAAATAGCTCGTATAGAGCGACGTCCCCGAGCCGGACAGGCCACGCGCCGGCTTGCCGTGATAGAGCACCTCCAGCCGGACCACGCGTCCGCGCTTGAGCGGCTGGCCCAGCGCGAAGCTGAGACTGCCGTCCTCGGACCGGGCGGTGACGGGGACGCCGTCTAGGGTCGCCTTGTCGATGGTCAGCCCATTGCCCGAGAAATCGAGGCGCTGGAGCCGGTCTTCAGTCGCGCGCAACGTGATGACCTCGCGCCCGGCCACCGTCCCGTTCGGGATGTCTGGTGTCAGGGCCAGATCGTAGCGCGTGACGTCGAAGCCCTTGCCCGGCGCGGCGGCGGCCAGGACGGGGCTGATCAACAAGCCGATCGCCAGCATGGCCCGGACAAGCTTGGTCTTCATGCGCGCCATCGCTGCTCCCTGCTTCGGCCGAAGCTTGGCTTTACGAAAAACTCAACTTCGGCTGGCATTTATCGCTTTGGCCCATTTGGGGGCGAAAGGAAACGACGATGTCGAAGAGAAACCTGGAAGACCTCGTGGCCATCGCCCAGAAGGGCGGCGGCTTTGATCTCAGCGCCAGCGACTACACGGCCGCCGAGCTGGTCACGGTCGCTGACAGCCTCTGCAACGGCGCGACGCTGCGGATTCGTGACGCGTTCACCTGGAGCACGGCGGAGCTCGGCTCGATCGCGCAGCACGGGCCGCCCGGCGCGGTGCAGTTCGCGTTCTAGCTCACAATCGGCCGCGTCCGCCGCCCCTGAGCCGGTCGAGACCGCGTGTCGGAGGGTCTTCGAGGTCGAGATCCCGCGTCGCCAAGGCCGAGGTTGGGGCCGGCGCCGTCGCGAACGCCCCGGCGGTCCGGACCGGCTTGGGCGGGGGCGTCATCGCCGCGATCTTGCGGGCGTTGGCGGCCATCTCGCCGCAAGCCCTGGCCTTGTCGCGGGCCTTGCGGATCAGGAGGGGGTCGTCGCTGAAGGCGATCGTCTCCCAGACCGCGTCGAGCGCCTTCATGAGCTTGGCTTGCAGGTTTTCGCACCAGGTGCGTGAGGAGGATTGGGTCATGCCTCCAGCTTGAGGCCGGTCGGAGCACCGGGGATAAGAAACGTGCGTTCTCCTGCAAGTCATTGAATTCGTTATGATGGGCTCGAAAAAGTACGAGCGTTCAGCTCCTCCCCCGCGATGCGAGGGAGGTGGCCCGGAGGGCCGGAGAGGGCCAGCACGGCCTACGACGCACTAGCCCCCTCAGTCGCTCCGCGACAGCTCCCCCGCATCGCGGGGGAGCAGAGCGCCCAGCGCTCACCCTGTGGATAACTTTCGCCGCGACGGCGGGATTGCCAGTCGCCCTCGCCCGCCGCACAGTCGCGCCCAACAAGTGTTCGGGGAGAGTTGCGATGGGTGTCGGGGGAAGGGTCGCGCTGACGGCCGTGGGTCTGGTCCTGGCCGTGACGGCGGTGGTCGCCGTGCGCACCGCCACGTTCAAGGCCCCGRCCCAGGTCGACCCCGGCGCGGTCAGGCTCGCCGCTGGACGTCCGCTGGACGTCGGCAAGGCCGCCGACCACCTGGCCCAGGCCGTCCGCTTCCAGACCATCAGCCACCAGGACAAGGCCGACGACCAGCCGGCCGAGTGGGACAAGCTTCACGCCTGGCTGCAGGCGACCTATCCGCAGGCGCACAAGGTGATGACCCGCGAGGTCGTGGCCGAGCACACCCTGGTCTACACCTGGCCCGGCTCGAACCCGGCCCTGCCGCCGATCCTGCTGATGGCCCACCAGGACGTGGTGCCGGTCACGCCGGGCAGCGAGGGCCAGTGGAGCCACGCGCCGTTCGACGGGGTCATCGCCGACGGCGCGGTCTGGGGCCGGGGCTCGATCGACGACAAGGGCTCCCTGGTCACCCTGTTTGAGGCGCTCGACGCCGTCGCCGCCAGCGGCTTCAAGCCCGTGCGCACGATCATCGTGGTCAGCGGCCACGACGAAGAGGTGCGCGGCGTCGGCGCCAGGGCCGCCGCGGCCTTGCTCAAGTCGCGCGGGATCAAGGCCCAGTTCGTGCTGGACGAGGGCATGGCCGTGGTCGCCGATCACCCGGTCACCGGCCAGCCCGCCGCCATTATCGGCACGGCCGAGAAGGGCTATGCGACGATGAAGGTCGTGGCCCCCGCGGTCGGCGGCCACTCGTCGGCCCCGCCCAAGGACGGCGGCGGCGTCGTCACCCTGTCGCGCGCCGTGGCGGCGATCAGCGACCACGCCTTCCCGATGAAGTTCCAAGGTCCGGGCGCGGACATGCTGAAGGCCATCGCCCCGCATGCCTCGCCGGTGGTCAAGATCTTCGCGGCCAACACCTGGCTGTTCTCGCCGCTGCTGGTGAAGGTCACGGCCAAGACCCCGGCCGGGGCGGCCATGCTGCACACCACCATCGCCCCGACCATGCTGAAGGGCTCGCCCAAGGAAAACGTCCTGCCGCAGGACGCCACGGCCTGGATCAACTATCGCATCGCGCCCGGCGACACCTCGGCCACGGTGATGGCCCGGGCCAAGGCCGCCGTCGGCGACCTGCCGGTTCAGCTGTCGTGGACCAAGACCCCGGACGAGCCGTCGGCCGTTTCTTCGACCAGCTCCGACGCCTGGAAGACCCTGGCCGGCCTGGCCGCCGACGAGAGCAAGGCCCCGGTCGTGCCGGGCCTGGTCACCGCCGGCACCGACAGCCGCTACCTGGGCGAGGTGGCCAGCGACGTCTACCGCTTCCAGCCGCTGGTGCTGAAGGTCGACGAGACCAAGATCATCCACGGCACCGACGAGCACATCAGCCTGGACAATGTCGCGCGGATGGTGCGCTTCTACCAGCGTCTGGTGGAGACGGCCGCGTCGCGGTGACGCCTAAAGCTTGAGCGTGACGCGGGAACCCGAACGCGCGACATTGGGCCCAAGTGACGGCGTTCACAAACCCACGTTAGAAGCCTCTTCATGCCCCCCGCCGACGACTCTCCGCTCCTGAAGGCCCCCAACCTGAAAACCGGGCTGGCCAAGCCGCTCATCGACAAGTTCGGCGAGGGCTTCGTCTGGGACGCCTGGTACGTGGCCTGCCTGTCGCCCGACCTCAAAGCCGGCAAGATGGACAAGCGCGAGTACCTCGGCGAGCCGGTGCTGCTGGGCCGCACGCGGGCCGGGGCGGTCTACGCCATCCGCGACATCTGCCCTCACCGCGCCGCCGCCCTGTCGTCCGGCCGCGTCCACCGCGAGGCCGACGGGACCGACAGCGTCGAGTGCCCCTATCACGGCTGGCGCTTCGGGCCGGACGGGGCCTGCAAGGCGATCCCGTCCCTGACCGGCGACAGCGACTTCGACATCTCCAAGGTGCGGGTGCGCCGCTATCCGACCGTCGAGCAACAGGGCCTGGTCTGGATCTGGATGTCCTCGGACCCGCGCTTCGACGGCGCGCCGCCGGAGCCGCCGCCGACCATCCCCGGCGTGGTGGGCGGCAAGCCCAAGCTGGTCGACCACCTGGACTACGACATCCATATCGACCACGCCGTGCTGGGCCTGATCGACCCGGCCCACGGCCCCTACGTCCATCAGCAATGGTGGTGGCGGACCAAGACCAGCCAGCACGAGAAGAACAAGCGCTTCGCCCCCAGCGAGGCCGGCTTCACCATGGTGCGGCACGAACCGTCCAAGAACTCCAAGGCCTACGCCATCCTGGGCGGCGAGCCGCTGACCGAGATCACCTTCCGCCTGCCCGGCCTGCGTTGGGAGCACGTGACGGTCGGCGACAAGCAGGTGCTGGCCCTGTCGGCCATGACCCCGATCAACGCTCACAAGACCCGGATGAACCAGATCATGTGGTCGGATCACTGGGCGTTCACGGCGCTGTATCCGATCATCCGGATCGCGGCCCGCGCCTTCCTGCGCCAGGACGGCGCCATCGTCGCGGCCCAGACGCCAGGGCTGCGCAGCAACCCGCCGCTGATGTGGGTGGGCGACGCCGACCAGCAGGCCCGCTGGTACCACCAGTGCAAGCGCGAATGGGYCGCCAGCCGGAAAGAGGGGCGCGGGTTCGTGAACCCGGTCAAGGATTCGACGCTGCGGTGGCGGACTTAGGGGTAGAGATCCCTCTCTCATAGAG
>NZ_JBFUJD010000025.1:0-58988 GCF_056401555.1 Caulobacter sp. P4_E5 | reverse complement strand
GCTGAGGAGGATAGTATGTGTTTTGGTGTTTGGACGCCAGATGAATGTTTTGAAGTTCTTTCATTTGAATATCCTATTGTTTCCAGAATAATATTATAGATATAACTATATCGTTTTATTGTTAAGAGAGTTATATAATTGAGGCCATGCTGTGGGCCTGGCGATTAACGGCAGAGTGCGGATGGTGCATTATTTTAAATTTCCACGCCGCTGTCTTGTCGTCACCGTCATACGGTGCGTTTGGCCTGCCAGGACCTCGAAGCCGGCCGTCGCGCTAGCGGCCCCCTCACCGCAATCCTCTAAAACCCAGCCAATCCTTATTGCCAAGCTTCCCTCAATTGGGGATTGTGCCGCCTGAGGTTGGTGGGGGCGTCTCGGCACATGTTTGGGTTTTCTTGGCGGAGCTTGGCCGCGTCGGCGTCGACGCGCGCGGCTGGGACGGTGGCTTACGCTCAAGACACGCGCCGCGCGCTTCGCGTGCTGCTCATCGCCGGCGCCGTCGCGTCGCCGGCGATCGCCCTGGCCCAGACGACCTATCTGCCGCCATCGGGCCTGCCCAGCGTTCGCCTGCTTCAACGATCGCAGCTGGTCGACCCGGCGACGGTGGCGATCGACGCCAGTTCTCCCGGCGCCGCGGCGCCCAAGGCCCGGATCCAGGACCTGGCCGAAGGGCTGGAGAAGAACCCCGACCGCATCTATCAGTTCGTCCGCGACAACTTCGAGTTCGAGCCCCAGTTCGGCCTGCACAAGGGCGCCGACGGGATCCTGACCGACCGCGCGGGCGGCGATTTCGACCAGGCGGCGCTGATGGTCGACCTGCTGCGCGAGTCCGGCTACTCGGCCCAGTACGCGATCGGCGTGGTGGAGCTGGGCGCGGCCGCGTCGACGATCCTGCGCGTCAATGACGCCAAGGCGGCCTGTGTCCTGCTCGCCTCGGGCGGCGCCCCGGCGACCGTCAACGGGCAGACCAACTGCGCCTCCGTATCGGGGGCGATCGCGTCCGTGAAGATGCTGCACGTCTGGGTGCGGGCGCAGATCGGCGCCCAGAACTATGAGTTCGACCCGTCCCTGAAGACGCACGTCCAGACCAGTGGCCAGGACCTATGGGCCCTGGCGGGCTCCAGCCCCAGCGGCGCCTGGACCTCGGCCGCCAATGGATTGAGCCAGGGCGCCCAAACGCTGACCGGCTACAGCCCCACCAGCATCGCTTCGACCTTGACCAGCATCGGCTCGACCCTGGTGGGGCGGCTGAAGACCGACAAGTCGCCGCTCAGCATGAAGGAACTGGTCGGCGGCTGGTCGATCGTGTCCACCGGGGAGACCCAATTGCGCCAGGCCTCACCGCCGGGCGTCCAGGGCGCGGTGACCTACTGGTCCGGCGAAGTCCCGGCGGTCTATCGGGCGACGCTGCAGATCGCCACGGCCGGCTTCGACCAGACCTACGACTTGCCGAGCATCTATGGGGACCGCGTCGAGCTGCAGGCATATTCGGACGCCCAGAAGAACGCGACGTTCCGGGTCTATGACCAGGTCTGCGAAGCGCTGCCGGATGCGGCGGTTACCGACCCCTGCATCGCCGGAAACTACCGCCAGGGCTCGGCGATCAACGGCGCGGTCTGGGACGGCAAGGTCACGCTCTCGATCGGTCACCCCTATCCAGGCGTCGGCGCCTATGGCGACGAAAGCGTGGTCAAGACGATGGAGCTGGGGCGCCGCGCCGATCTGATCGTGCGCACGGCCGGCGGCGCCGGCGAGCGCTATTCGGCGCACCGCGCCGAGGTCGATGCGTTCATCGGCGCCAACTACGTCCCCGGCGCCAAGGACCTCGACAATTGCTACCACGGCAATGATCCGCCGCTCGAAATCGATCCTGAGGGCGAGACCAACTGCGCCACGGTGCCAAGCCCGAACTATTTCAATCCACTGGGTCGCCTGTTCTCGTACGGCCAGGTTCGCGGCGCCGAGATGAAGTTCCGCAAGGATCATCTGGCCAACCTGTGGGCCGCTCAGTTTGATCGCGCGCTGGCCCTGTTCGAGCCGCTCAGCCAATCGCGGATCCTGCCGCAACACAGCCTGGGCCTGGCGCTGCAGCCCAGCGTCAACGGTTACGGCGCGCTGGACATCGACACGGCTCTGGCGGTGGCGCCCATGGGGGCGACCTACCAGGCCCACCATATCCTGCAAGCCGTGTCCGTGGCCTTGGTCGCCTTCGAAAGCTCGGCCCTCTCCACCTCGTTCGCCGATCGCGAGAGCATGGCCGAAGGGGACAAGTTCGGTGACACGACCGGCAATCCGTTCGCGCTCAACGCGCCGGAGCGCTTCGCCACGGGTCAGACGGTGACGGTGCTCAATCCCGGGGAGACCTCGGCGCTGCTTCCGGGCTCGATCCAGGCCAGCCTGAAGACCGAGGTCGATCGCTATCTGAGCAAGGGCTTCGCCGTCGCCGTCAGCGCCTATAACGGTGGCAGCAGCTTCTACGCCCGCCGGTCGGACGGGTCCGAGAGCGCCTGGGTCATCTACGAGCCCGGCGCGGGCGGCGTGTTCCGCAAGGGCGCCTCGACGACCGCCGTGCCCAATCCGCTCGATTTCCTGGGCAAGCAGGAGGTCAAGGCGATCTCCAAGAACCTCGCGCCGACGAAGCTTGGTGTGGTCGACCTGCAAAGCGGCGCGATCTCGTTCTCGGAGAATCCGGACATCACCATCGGCGCGGGCGATTTCCCCGCCAGCCTCAGCTTGGTGCGAAGCTATAATTCCAGCGGCGCGGCGGCTCAGGGCGGCGGTCTCGGCGCGGGCTGGAGTTACAATTGGGCCTCGTCCGTTTCGGCTAGCTCCGACGCCTTGGCCCTGTTCCCCGAAGCCGACAACGCGGCCGGAGCGGCGACGTTGGTCGCCAGCATGATGGCCCTGGAGGCGGGCCGGCGCGATACGGTCGAGGCGAACCTGGTGGCCGGCGCGGTCGCGCGCTGGTGGCGCGGCCAGGCCTTGGCCAATGTCCGCAACCTTTCAGGCGGYGGCGTCAGCGGGCGCTTTGTACGCCTGGTCGATGGAACCTGGCGCAACAGCGCTTCGCCTTCCGATGAACTGACCCAGGTCTCCGGCGGGGTCAACGACATAACCGCCGAATACGATTGGCGCATGGCGGACGGATCCGTGCAGCAGTATCGTCGGCTCAAGTATCGCGACGAGAACCATGTCGTGGGACCGGGCGCGCAAAAAGCGTTGAAGGCGTGGACCTTCCCGACAGGGATGCGTGTGGATCTAGACTACGCCGTCAACATGGACGGCAATCTGGAATCCCTGCGGGCAGTTCGCAACAATCTCGGCTATACGCTGACATTCGAGCAAATGGAGCAGTTCGACAAGGACCACTGCCAGTATCTTTCGGAGAAAGAGTGYTGGCAACAGGGCACCTATGCCGGCACCTTGAATAAGGTCTCTGCCGGCTTGGACAGCGTGACCTTTGGCTATTCGCCGGTCTGCGAAAAGGGATCCAATCTCTGCTACGGCCTGCTCGGCGCCGTGCTGCACAACGGCCTGCGCACGCGCTCCTATTCCTACTACGCTGATCCTCTCGCCTATTCCTTCATGACCAGTATCGTCGACACCGGTGTGACTGAGCCGCGGGCGAAGTTCAACTGGAGCGTCAAGCCCGGCGTGATCCGGCCTCACGTGACGTCGCTGGTCGACGCGCGTCAAAGCGAGTCCAGATTCTTCACGACCGGCGCCTACCTGGGCGCCTCGCGCGATCCCATGCTCAACCGGCGCCAAGTGATCTACGATGAAAGCGGCCGCCAATCGGTGGCGCTTGATCCCCTGGGAGGAGCCACGCGCACGCGCTACGACGGGCTTGGGCGCGTGACGAGAGCGGAAAATCCCGAGCGTGACGCCGTCGTGAAGACCTATGACTATCGCTCGAACCTGTTGAGTTCGACACAGTTTCCCAAGCCGGGCGCCGATCCCCAACCTGCGCCGTTGGTGACTTCGACCGCCTATTTCGTGGGATCAACAGTGATCGGTTGCGGCGATCTCGCCGCCGCCGCCCGGTGCAACAAACCGAGTTTCACGACGGACGCCCGGGGCAATGTTACGGAGTTCACTTGGAACCCCACGACAGGAACTCTGTCTCGTGTCCTCTCGCCCGCTGACGTCGACAACAGGCGTCCTCAGGTGGACCTTCTCTACACGACCCTCAATGACATTCAGTTCCTCGAGCGGAAGATCGAGAAGATCGACGACGCTAGTTCGGTCACGACAACCTATGAGTATGACGCCGCCAATCACTACGCGCTGAAAGCCTCGACGCTGGATCCGGGAGCAACTTCCGCCCTCAACATCCGAAGCTGCTACGCATTTGATCCGCATGGAAATTTGGTCGGCGTGACGGACGCGCGCGCGAGCACCTGCCCCTAGTCACGGGCTGTGCGGTCACCGCCGTCGGCCCGCTCTACTGTCAAGCCAGCCACGGCGGGGTGGGCAACGGGAGTGAAGCGGCGTTCATCTCACCGCTCAAGGCCTAGGTCGGCTCGGATACCTTGCTGGGCGAGCACGTCGCCGAGGCTGTCCCGGCCGAAGAGATGGCCGGCGCCGACAACGACCATCGCCGTTCCGGGCCGCTCGAGCCGGGTCTTAATCCAGGCCGCCCACGCGCGATTGCGGTCGGTGCGGATAATCGTGTCGAAGGCCGCGTCGCGGATCGCGCGCGATGGCGCCCCTAAGGCGGCCAGTCGCGCCTGGTCCCCGGCCAGCCAGGCGGCCTGAACCTCTTCCACGCGCGGGATGAAGCCATCCAGGCTGTCCAACGTCGCGGTCAACGCCTCGACCTGACGCGGCTCGGGCAGGTCGGCGAGGAAGCGGGCCTGCTGTTCGACGGTCTCCAGGCCCAGCACCGTCTTGCCCTTGGCCTTGGCCTCGACCTGCAAGACCAGGTCCGGCCCTAGGCGCGGATCCCAGCCGGCGCGCAGCAGCGGAGCCGAGCCCAGGGTGGTGGCGGCCAGCCACGGACGCATGCGCTCCAGCGCGGCCGGCGGCAGGCCGTAGGTGTTGGCGGCCTCCGCGAGCCGCGTCCGCGCATCCGGCGACAGCTTGGCGGAAAGTCCACCGGCGGGGTCCAGGCCCAGCGTCTGGATGAGCGGCGCCAGCGCCTTGGGGTCGTCCGGCACGACGGCCTCGAAGACCACCTCCGAACTGGCCGCGAAGGCTTGGTCGAACTTGGCCGAGCGCCATTCGACACCGGGCTTCAGCGCATGGAGCGAACCAAAGACATAGAGGGTGGTGTCGGCGTCCTTGATCACCCACAGGGCTGGCTCGGCCACGGCGGGCGCGGCCAAGCCCAGGGTCAACAGCGCCAGCAGGAGGCGCGCAGCGCCGCCCACGCGATCGAAAAACGCGCTCATCGGGCGACCGTCGCGCGACGTTGGGCGCCGGCCCGGGCCATGACCAGGACGAAGGCGCCACCCAAGGCCGCGATCAGGGCCGGCATGGGCAGCGTCACCGCGCAGGCGGTCAGCGCCAGCCCGGCCAGGGTCAAGAGGATCGCGGAGCGACGGCTGGTGCGCGCCCAATCTCCCGTCACGTCCGAGTCCGGCCCCCGCAGCTTGGCGAAGAAATTGGCTCGCACCGCCATGGCCAGGCCCATGAACGCGGTCAGCAGGCGCGTGACGAACACAGGGTCGGGACCGATCGGACCGAGATAGGTCGCGATCATCCAGACCTGGATCGCGACCAGCAGCACGCAGTGGGTGAGCAGGGTGAAGCTCACGAACCACCGACCCTCTCGGGTGATGCGCGGCTCCTGACGGGCGAGGCCGAGATCGGTGAAGACCAGCAGCCCCGCCAGGACGGCGGGGAGGGCCAGGATGATCACCGGCCTGAACGGCCTTGGGCCAGCGAAGATCGCGGCGACGTCTTCGGCCTCACGCCATCGCCAAGCCAGGGCGGCGACGGAGAGAGCGAAAGAGGCGACCACGACCAGCAGCGCGACGAGCTTCAGCGATCTGTTCATCCGACGCCTCCTGGCGTTCGACGGTTAGGGTCAGGTTCCCTTGGCGGCGCGGTCGGTGACCTCGTCCCGGGCTCCGGTTCCAATGTTGAGCGACTCGGCGAACGACAGCAGCGCGTCCTCGAGCACCGACAGCTTCAGGTGGTAGGTGATGGTGTTGGCCTGCTTGACCGGCTCGACCAGGTCGGCCTCGCGCAGCACGGCGAAGTGCGCCGACAGCGTCGGCTTGGCGATCGAGAAGTGCCCCGCCAACTCGCCGGCCGTCATCGGCCGCTCACGCAGCAGCTGCAACACCCGGCGGCGGGTCGGGTCCGAAAGCGCCTTGAAGATCGAGTTCATGTTTGACGTTTAGCTAATTAGCAAATTATCGTCCATCTGAAATTTGCAGGGAGCGACGCCATGGACCGGCGCTTGACCATCATGATCGGAAGTTTGGCGGCGCTGATGGCGGCGGGGGCCGCGATCGTCATCGCGGATCGGCCGGTGGAGCATTTGCCGACCCTGCTCGGTCACCTCGGGGCCGGGCGACGGCCCCTGCCGATCGAGGCCCTGCTGGCCGCGCCCGCTGGCCTGTTGCTGAACCTCTTCTTCGTGGCGCTGCGCCAGCCGACGGGCGACTCTGAAAGCGCCGTCCAGCGCCGGCGTTGGAGCGCTACGCTGCTGGCAGGGGTAGCAGGGCTGTTCGCGGCGCTCGAGGCCATGGAGATCGGCGTGATCTACGGCTGGTTCGCGCCGGGCGAGGCCCTGCCGCGCCTGCTCCTGGCCGCCGCCGCGATCTGGATGGTGATGGCCGCCAACGGCGCCGCCAAGCTGATCGTGTTGGGCCGCGGTGACGCGCCCGCCTCGCCGAGGCGGCTCGCCTTGAACCGCCTCGGGGCCTTGATTGGCCTGGTGATCGGCGTCGCGCTCGTGCCGACCAGTCTGTGGGCGCCGCTTCCGCAGGCCCTCACGGCGTGGCTGCTTACCCCCTTGGCGCTGGGCGTCGTCTTTGCCGGCAGAGCCATGATCGTCGCGCTCGATTCCGACGGCTAGCCGCCGCTCAGGATCTGACCCGTGCGGGAGTCGACGATGAAGTCGATGCGGCGGCCATCCTCCGCGGCCCAGCGGATACGATAGTTGGCCCCCTCCCTGCCCGCGTTGAGCAGGCGGCCGGGAACCCGGCGACCGACGATCTCGATCGCGCGCGATAGGGGTATCGCTTGTCCTGACTGGACGTCGGCGCGCGTCTCGTCTTGCCGAGCGCGCCAGTTCGCCCCAAGCGAGTCCGAGTCGACACGCTGCGCCGACGCCGCGCCGCCGAGGGCGGCGGTCAGAGCGGCCGCGACAACCATGATCCTGACCGGGCTCATGCTCGCCAACTTGAAGAAGCGCGGCTGAATGAAGGCTGAATGGGCTGGCCCGCCTTCCGCGCCAGCCCTTTGCCGACATCACCCCCCGATCTGTTGATCGAGCCGAGCGATCTCGGCGGCCACTTTGGACGCTTCCCTGGCCTGGATCACCAGCATGATCGCGAGCCACAGAGCCAGGAGCGCCACGATGGGCGCGAGCTGAAGCCACCTATGCCCGCTAGCGACCGCCAGCCCAAGAAAAGTGACGCCCAGGCCCGGCAGCAGCGGGGCGACTAGAACGATCCATCCGCCCCGCGCCGCGTCGCGTCGCCGAGCGAGACTCATTCGCAGAAAGCCCACGCACGCTTCCGCCGTGTCCGGCGACGTCAGCGCCAGACGACGCCAGCCCAGGACTAGGAGCAGAACGAAGCCGGCCGCCGAGAGGCCTTCGCCCACCCGCAAGAGTCCCGTCGGGGCCGACGCGGCTTCGTAGGCGAATAGGCCCATGCCGACCAATGTCATCAGGACCAGCAGGACCCGAGCGCGGCGCGCGTGAGCGAGTTGGGCGCGAACGCTCGCGCGGAGACTTTCGAGATCCACTTCACGGCCCTCCAGGGGTTGTTGTCGCCAAAGAGTCTTGAGGTCATCGATCATCATGGTTGGCCTCCCGTGAAGGCGGCGGTCAGCAGCGCCTTCACGCGATAGATGCGGGTCGCCACCGCGCCGGGCGAAAGGCCGGTGACCTCCGCGATCGCGCTGGCTTCGAAATCTTCCAGGTAGAGCAGCATCACCTGTCGGTCGGGTGGCTTCAGCCGCTGCACAATGTCCATCAGGCGACGATGGGCTTGCCGTTCCCCGACGGCGTCCTCCGGCGTGGGGTCCGTCGCGGGCAGATCGAGGTTGTCCAAGGTCGTCAGGCCCGACAGGTGCGCGCGTTGCTTGACGATGTGCGACGCGCCGACGTTGTGGGCCACCCGATAGACCCAGGTCCGAACGCTGCAGCGCTCGTCGAAGCCGGCGAAGCTCCGCCAGAGGGCGACATGCATGTCCTGCAGGAGGTCGCGGCGGAGGTCGGGATCGGCTTCGTAGGCTTTGGACAGGCGCTCCAGTCCTGGTCCGAACGCCTCCGCGGCAAGGACATATCGATCGTGCTGCTTCAAACGTTCGGCCATGTGATCCGACATCCCCCAGGTGCAGAGGTAGTCGGTTCGGCATGGGACTTCTCACACAATTGGCGCGGCGATCATTGCTGATATCCGTTCTGGGGTGATCCTTTACCGGCGCCGGACCGCCATAGCGTCGGAACCGGCTCCAAGTTTGCTCTCCGCCCATGCCCTGCCCGATGGCCGGTTCGGGTTCGGGTTTGGGTTTGGGTTCGGGTTCGGGCCGGGTCGCGCCAATAGCGGCCGTTGCCTTAGCTCCAGGAACTAGACGTTCGCGCTATCGGTCTGCCGGGGCGAGATCGACCCGTTGCGGACTTGTTTCCCTCTCCCCTTGCGGGAGAGGGTGGCCGCCGTAGGCGGTCGGGTGAGGGGTCGAAGACCGGATCCGCCGCGACAGCGGATAGGCTGAGCGCCACGCCGACAGGACTATCGACCCCTCATCCGTCAGCTTCGCTGACACCTTCTCCCGCAAGGGGAGAAGGAAACGGATGGCCGCTTCCCACCCTTCTCCGCCGATCTGAAGGTCTGCATCGCCGGCCGGTTAGCGCCATGAGCCGACTCTGACACGCTTCCAAGAAGGTGACGTTCATGGGCCAGCTTACAATAGTTCCTTAGGGCCTCTGGCGGACATCAGTTGCTCCCGCGCGTTGCCGTTCGATCTGTCCCTGCAGCCTCGCGCGCTCGCCGCTATAGATAGAACCTCACCTGCGATTGAGAGCAGACCTTTCCCGACGATCAACGCCAGGAAATCGCCGCGTTGATTGAGCGTATCGCCAGCTAGCGCGAGGCGTTTGAGCCGGGGCCCCGCTCGTTAAACCGCAGCCCTTAGCGCCGGTTCGCTGGATGCCCCTTGCTGCGGCTCATGATGGTCCACGGACTGGAAACGTCCCGCTACGAAATCGATGACGCGGTCACCCAACTTCCAGATCTCGGGCCGGTGAGACACGATGATCAGCGTCGCTCCGCTCGCCTTGATGGCCTGGATGATCTTCCGCTCCGAACCGACGTCCAGGTTCGCGGTCGCTTCGTCCAGGATGATCAGTCGGGGCTCACCCAGTAGCGCCCGCGCCAGCAATATCCTTTGCCGCTGGCCGCCCGAAAGGCCGCTTAGACCCTCCCCGATCTGGGTGTTCAGCCGCATCGGCAGACTACGGACGAAGTCATCGAAATCCGCGAGCCGCAGCGCTTCGTAGATTCTCTCATCGGCAATACCGCGCCGGAACACGGCGACATTGTCTCGGAGGCTCCCGGGTAACAATCGGTCGCTCTGCAAAACCGTGGAAAATCCAGCCATCGGGTGTTCTGGCTGACGTCCATCGACCAGCACCTGCCCCGATGTCGGCTCGAGCAATCCGCAGACGAGCTTGACCAGCGTAGACTTCCCGCAGCCGGAACCGCCCTTGATGACTAAGCACTCTCCCGCCGCAACATGGAGCGTGACGCTGGACAGGACTTCATTGTCCAGCGCGCCATAGCGGAACGATACGTCTTGAACATCGACGATCCCGCGCTCGATCGTCCGCGGCGGCGGCGGTACGAACTTCAACTGGGGCTGAAAGTCCTCCGTCACGAGCCGCTCAATCTCCATGGCCCGATAGCGTTGCCTGAGCTGGAAAAGGGCGGCGATGGCTTGGGACAATAGATCCTTGTAGGCGGCAAGAGCGACAAACGAACCCAGCGCGCGTCCGTCCGAGGCTACAAACAGGGCCGCGACCGAGACGAAGGCCAGGGTCTCCGCGGATTTGATGAACGTCTCGGCGAGATCACGGATGTTGCGGATTTTCTCAAGCTTGAACTCGACTTCCGCAATGCGCGACACCGCAATGGCATAGCGGGTCCGCCCTCGCGCCAGGGAGCCGAACCGCGCCAGCATCGGCATTTGCGCGAGGACTTCGAGGTTGAAGGTCTGTCGCGCCTGCGACGCCTCGAACGAGGCAGCTAAGTGCGATGATTGGGTGCGATTGAACGCGAGCTCGATCATGATCGACAGCGACAACCCGATGAAGCCGGGCGCCGCGAGCCATGGGGATATGTTGAAGAGGACGATGACGCCCACGACAATGCTGATCGCGGTCGTGCCGGCGGCCTTGAAAACCTCGCCGGCGAAAGAGAGCTGACTCTCCACCGCAGAAATCTGGGCCTGGACTGTGGCCGGCCTGACAGCATTGAACCATTCGAATGGCTTGGCCGCGAAGTTGTCGAACATCGACCGGCTGAAGGAATTGAGCGCCTTTCGCTTCACGATGCCGTTGAGCGTCGATCCGGCGAAGTTGGTGATCGCTCCGACCACCGCGATCATCGAGAACGCAGCGATGATGAATGTCGATGGCGAGTGCCCCGGGAGGCGCACAAGGTTATCGATCGCGAGCTTGCTGACCAGCGGCAGGCCCAAGGTCAGCAGTTGCGCGAGACAAGCAAAGAAGATTGCCCACGCACCGAGCACACCCAGATAGTGCTTGAAATAGGCAAGGAGCTGTCGTGCCTTTGGCGCAGCATCTGCGTTCCTCGGCGCGGGCGGGGCCACGGGTTTCTGCGTGAGAACGCCGAGACCGTTGGCCTCCCGGGCCAGCCGCTTCAGCGGTATCCAGGTCCAGCCGAAGCGCGGATCGAAAACCTCAACAACTTTGCCCCGGGCACGCCTGGTGACGACGTAGTGGCCACGCTGGAGCAGCACGATGCCCGGTGCGGGGTAGGCGCTCGGTGATTTCGGATCGAATGCGATGGCCTGGGCAAGGATGCCAAGCGCGGTCAGCGCATCGCGCACCTGGCGCAGGGTCAGCCCGCGGCTGGTCCAGCCCACCTGCGATTTGATTTGCGCGACCCGGATGCGCCGCCCGTAGAGAGCGGAAACCGCGGCTATGCAGACATAGCCGCAGTCCGCGGGCTCAGTCTGCGGCTCGACCGCAGGCCGTCGAAACTGGCGGAGCGTTTCTGCCGCCCGGGCGAACAAGATGCTAAGCCCCATTCACGTCGTCAGGTCAGGGCCGCGTAACGTGGCCGCCATTGTTACACTTGTAGTTGCTGCTGCCGTCACAGCCGCCGGTGTTGGTGCACTGGCTGTTGTTGGTTGAACCCGCGCACCCGCTATTCGAGCAGTTGGCGGGATTGAGGTCTCCGCCAGCCATGGTGAGATCGGCATCCATGGCGAGCGTCGACAGCTCGGCATCGTCGAGGACGAGGCGTCCGTCGTCGCCGAGTTCGAGGCGATCAAGAGAGATCATGCGCGTTCTCCTAGTGCGTGACTCTGCACTGCATGAAGCCGTTCGTGGATCCCCCGCACTGGCCAGAGGAGTTCGTGCAGCCGCCGCTGTTGGAGGAGTTGTTGCAGGACGAGAAGTTCGAGCACTGCGTGTTGCGCTCGCCGTCACCGCCGGCAGTCGTGAACATAACGTCGTCGGCAAGCCCCTTCAGGAACTCGTCATCGAGTACCATCCGCCCGTCGGCGTCGAGCGTCACCCCGGTCAATTTGATACCTGAACTCATCCTTTCATCTCCTGCTTTTCCCTTGGGAGGCCTTCATCAGGGACGGGCGGGATCGCGCGCCCGAGATTGAAGAGCGGACAGCCAAGTTCGGACTCCTCGAGGCTCTCGAGCCCTCGCAGCCATGGGCGCAACTTGGCGTTGTCGATCTGAACCGTGCCGTCGGGGCGCAGGCTGCCGATCGTGTTGCGATCGTCGTTCAGGGCGACGGTGCATTTCCCGACGCGCCCATCGGCGCGGACGAGCAGCGAATTGGCCTTCGCCGCGTAGCAGATATAGGGCCCATCCAGATCGACATCGCTCGACCGCTGGCCTGCAGCGGATTCGCCGAACTGCTTGCCCTGGGCAACCGCGACATCGAGATTGTCGATCTGCGCCAGGCGGAGCTCGTCGTGACCCGAGCGCAGGATCGCCCTGAGCTCTTCACCGATCTGTTTGGTCTCGGCGATCGACAGAGGCGCGATAACCGTCTTTCCGCCATCGCCGCCCAGGTCACGCAGATGTTCGAAGTCCACGCGGAAACGCTTGTCGTCGCCGAACTGCGCCCTGATTTCCTTCATGAGGTGACGGGCGCTGTCGATATTGGTCCGGCGCAGATGGACCCGGATCAGAACCTCAAAATCGCCTGCGTGCTTCGCTATCGCGATCATGTTGTTCCAGATGCGGTCGAAGGAGCCGCGTCCGTTGGCCTGCTTTCGGACCTGATCGTGGGTCTCGCCCCACCCGTCCAACGTGATCTGGTAGAAATTCTGCCGATAGGACAGCAGCTCGTCGAACAGCTCGGACGTCAGCAGATAGGCGTTCGTCGTCAGACCACCCTGGAAGTCGACGCCGTGCGCCTTGGCGGTCTCGAAAGCGTGCCGCGACAATCTGGTGACCACGTCACGGGCGAGCAACGGTTCACCGCCGAACCAGCTGAAGCGCAGTTTCGCCAGTTCCGCGATCCGGCGCTCGACAAAGAGCTCGACGCCACGCTGAACTGTCGCCGACATACGGCCGATCGCGAAGTCTTCATAACAATAGGTGCAGCGGAAGTTGCACTTCTCGGTCGGAAGCAAGATCAGTTCCTGCATTCGCGGCGTGATCGTCGAGCCGATCCGTTGCCGCGAAAACTGGCTGCTCCAGGCGGCCGGATCKGCCGAACCCGCTACAGCCGCAGCCTCGCGAACATCCATGTGATCCCCCCTGGGCATCCGAGCGGCTCGTGAAGCGGCTCAAGGACGACGTTGAAGGTTAGATCTACTTTAGGATGTATGACAACACGAAACTATCAGAAATTGTCATTTTTATTGAGCGGCGCAAATACTAGCCATCGCGCCCAAATTGTCGGCTGACAGCGATCCGCAGGAGCGGCGCCGGATTCCAGCTTTCAACCTTCTCGCGGGCGACGCCCGACGCGATGACCTTGCGGTAGCGAACACTGTCGAACAGGTCGCTGACAGTCACGACCAGAGTCGCCTTGGCCGAGAGCGGATGGCGCCACGTCGCGTCGACCTTGAAGAACCCGTCCGAGCGGGTCTGCGGGGTCTCGATGGGGCCGACGTAGCGGGCCGTGAGGAGGTAGGTGTCGCCTTCCCGCTGTTTGCGCGGTGGCGCCTTGTATTCGAGCTGAAGGCTTCCGGCGTAGCCCCACCAATTACCCCCGAGAGGGCCAAAGCCTGCCTGGTCGAGGGTTCGATTGTAGACGTTGCCCGCCACTGTCGCCTTTACGCGCGATGACAGCCGGCGCTGGACGTTCAGGTCGATGCCCCAACTGTCTTGCTTGCCCGCATTGACCGGCATCGAGACCGTCACGTCACCGTCGAGGACGCGGTAGTCTTGGGCCAGCACATTTCGCGAGAGGCGGCGATAGGCCGTCATATTGAGGACCGATCCGTTCCTCTTGTACTCGACCCTGGCTTCGAAGGAATCGATCTGCTCAGGCTTGAGGTCCGGATTGCCGGTGCTCGCCTGTGTCGCCGATGAATAGACGATCTGCGGGTCGAACGCCGTGATGTCCGGTCGCGAGATGCGGGCCGAATAGCTGATGTTGAGGTTCACGGCCTTGCCGAGCGCTCGGCGGAGGAACAGGCTGGGAAAGAGATCCGAACTCCCGCCCGAGGCTTTCGGCCCTCCGGTGGAGACTGCATAGGTCTCACGCTCGAACCGAATACCAGGAAGGACCGTCCAGGCTCCGAATTTCGCCTGCGCACTCCCATAGGCGGACGCGACGTTGCGCCAGCCCGACATGTCCTCAAAGTCGGGCATTCCGATCGGCTCACCCGCGAGTGCGGTAAGGGATTGCCGCACCGATCGTCCGGCGTGTTCGAACCCCATCCCCGTAGACAGGCTCGCCTCGGATCCGATCGGCCGCTCATATTTGGCGCTAAGCGCCGCGTCTTCGTTGGTGGTCCGGTTGGTGATCGATGTTGCAGCTTCACGGGACGTGAAATGCTGGGTGATCAGCAAGTCCGTGTCCGAGGCAAGTCGAGACCAGGTCAGATCCGCCGTGAACCGCTCGCTCTCTTTCGGACCTGACCGCTCGTAGCCGAGATTGGCGCTGTCGATGTCGAACCGGGTCTTCTGCTTCGTCTGTTCCTGCCGGGAGAAGGCTGCGTCCGTTGCATCGACCTCGGTATTGGTCGTCTGATGCCCTCGCGATCGGCTGCTTTCGCCGCCGAAAGCCACTTTGACCTGATCACTGGCGCTGAACACAAGCTGGGGCTGAACCGCGCCTCCCCTGAAGTTCGACGTCATTTTCGAGCGCTGGATGGAAGCGCCCGAACCCTGGCCGCCCCCCGAAAGCTCCCGCGTTCGAATGGAGCGGCTCTCAGGGCGATCGGCCGTCAAACGGGCCGAACCGGACACCGCCCAACGACCCGCGCTCCAGTTTGGCGACAGGCTGATCTCCGAGGAACCGAGTGTATTGGCGTTGGCGTCGATGGTCCCGGACAGGCCGTCGATGAACGAGTGGTGGGTGATGATGTTGATGACCCCGCCGACACCCTCCGCAGCGAACTCCGCGGGCGGGTTGGTGAGGATCTCGACGCGGTCGATCCGCGACCCGCCCGGACTGCGCAGAAGGCTACGGACGTCGGGAACCGGCTTTCCATCCACCAGCACGGTCACGCCGGGTACACCGAGCAATGTCAGTTCGCCATTTGCGGTCAGCGTGACGGAGGGTAGTTTTGCGAGCACGTCGATCAGTGGCGACGCTTGCAGCTGCGGGTCGTCACGCAGGGAATAGATCTGGCGGTCGATGCGGGTGCTGATGTTGGTGGTCAGGCCGTTGACGATGACGGCGTCGACGGGAGCCGGCGTCTTGTCCGCCTGAGGCAAAGGGGGGGGCGGATCAGTTGCTGCAGCCTGCCCGGGAGTGCCTCCGACGAAGGCGATCATCAAGAACGACGGCACAACGAGCCCCGACATTTGAAACGACCGGGACCACCTGTCTTCGCGCACGAAAATTGGACCGGAGCGAGTGTCCAACCTGCCGTGCGTCTAACCGATCAGTCAGCTGGGAAAGCCAATGCCCGACCCTGGAATCCATAAACACGAAAATTTGGCTTCAGCAACTTCAAGTTGGATCTATCTGCACAACTGCCGCAATCCACATCATCCAGCATCGTGTCGCCCCAAGCCGTCCCGCCTATGCGAATAGGACGCGTGTCCTGGCCTCTTCCGGACCTGTGACTTCCTCAAACCAATGCTGGCGTTGGCGGTCGAAACCGGAATGCGGCGCGAAGCGCTTTTGGGCCTTACCGTCAGGTCGACTGACCTCGAACGGCGAGAGATTCATCTCGACAAGACCAAGACGAACGCGCCGCGTCGTGCGCCGTTAGCGGACACAGCAATGGTCACAGTCGAAAGCCTCCTGAACGCCCCCAATCGACCGTCGTCCCCATACCTCTTCTGCAAGGCCGATGGGAGCCGCTACGTCGATCCGAAGAAGGCGTTCGCGTCAGCCTTGAAAGCGAGCGGAATCAAAGATTTCCACTGGCACGACCTTCGCCACACCTTCGCGTCATGGTGGGTTCAAGGAGGCGGCGATCTCTACCGTTTGAGCAGGGTTCTGGGCCATTCCACGCTTCAGATGAGCGCACGATACGGCCATCTTCGGACCGACGATCTGCACGATGAACTGCGGACCTTGGCACAAAAGCGGTCACGGGAGCGTCAGAGAGAGGCTGGAGAGCCAACTGACGCGCACAGTAGTGCATGGATATCATTGAAGAAAATTGGCGCGCCCGGAACGATTCGAACGTCCGACCCTCAGATTCGTAGTCTGATGCTCTATCCAGCTGAGCTACGGGCGCGCACTGCCTTGCGGCGAGGCGGGGGAGATAGCCGGTTCATTCCGGGGACGCAAGCCCGGTTCGCCGGATAATCTCGAAAAGTTTCGCGCAACGGCGTTCGGTCTCCGGGCGCGCCGGCGCCTGGTGAAGGTTCAACGGGATCGATCGCGCTTTTCGCGGCCTCTCCAGGCGTGACAGCGGCGCTCTATTGGTGTCCATGAAGGCTTCCGGGACGCGGCGGGCAGGCCGCGCTTGGAGCCTGTCCGTCACGCGCCAGCGTTCGTCATGAGGATCCGTATGCGTCGTTTCGTTTCCCTGCTCGCCCTGTCCGCCGCGCTTCATCTGACGCTGTCTCCGGTCGCCGCCCAAGCCGAGTCGATCCGGGCCGAGTCGATCCCGCTGGGCATGCCCACGCCCAAGGCGCCCGTCACCTCCACCCCGTCGAAGGGCATGGTCGCCGCCGCCAATCCGCTGGCGGTGGAGGCGGGCCTGCGCGTGTTGCGCGACGGCGGCGGCGCGGTCGACGCGGCCGTGGCCATCCAGGCGGTGCTGGGTTTGGTGGAGCCGCAGAGCTCGGGGCTGGGCGGCGGCGCGTTCCTGGTGTTCTACGACGCCAAGACCGGCAAGGTGACGGCCTATGACGGCCGCGAGAAGGCCCCCGCCGGCGCGGGGGCGGACATGTTCCTGGCCCCCGACGGCAAGCCCTTGCCCTTCGTGAAGGCGGTGCTGTCCGGCCGCGCCACCGGCGTGCCGGGCGCGGTGGCCATGCTGGCCCAGGCCCAGAAGGAACACGGCAGGATCGCCTGGAGCGCCCTGTTCAGCGACGCCGAAAAGCTGGCCGCCGACGGCTTCGTGGTCAGCCCGCGCCTGGCCGGCATGGTCGCCAGCCGCGCGCCGCAGGCGTCCGCGCCCGACGCGGTCAAGTACTTCACCAAGCCGGAGGGCGGGCGCTACCAGGCCGGCGACGTGCTGAAGAACCCTGCCTATGCGCAGACCGTGCGCCGGATCGCCGCCGAGGGCCCCTCGGCCCTGTACGAAGGCCCGCTGGCCCAGGCGATCGTCGACCGCGTGCACGAGGGCGAGCTGCCTGGCGCCATGTCCCTGCAGGATCTCAAGACCTACAGGCCGCGCTCGGCCGACGCCCTGTGCCGTACGTGGAAGGTCTACAGCGTCTGCGTCCCCAACCCGCAGTCCAGCGGCCTGGCGGTGATCCAGGCGCTGCAAATGCTCGAGCACACCGACATCGGCAAGCGCGGCCCCACCGATCCGGTGGCCTGGACCCAACTGGCCCAGGCCGAGCGGGTCATGTACGCCGACCGCGACCGCTATGTGGGCGATCCGTCTTACGTCACGGTGCCGGTGAAGGGTCTGCTGGACCCGAAATACGTCGCTCAGCGCGCCAAGCTGATCACGGAGACCGCCGGCGCGGCGCCGCCGTTCGGCCATCCCAAGGGCGCGCCCAAGGTCGGCGTCGACATGACCAAGGAGCCCGGCGGCACCACCCATCTGGTCGTCGTCGACCCGCAGGGCAACGTCGTCTCGATGACCACCACGGTCGAGAGCATCTTCGGCTCGGGCCGGATGGTCGGCGGCTTCTTCCTGAACAATCAGATGACCGACTTCTCGTTCTCGCCGAAGGAGAAGGACGGCGCGCCGGCGGCCAACGCCGTGGCCGGGGGCAAGCGCCCGCGCTCGTCGATGGCCCCGACCATCGTGCTGGACAAGAAGGGCAAGTTCCTCGCCGCGGTCGGTTCGCCGGGCGGCAACGCCATCCTGTCCTACAATCTGAAGGCCATGGTCGGGCTGTTCTACTGGGGGCTGAACATGCAGCAGGCCGTGTCGCTGCCCAACATCGTGGCGCGGGGCGACATGTTCTCGGGCGACGCCGACCTGTTCGGCCCGCCGATGCTGGCGGCGCTGAACGCGCGCGGCGTGCCGCTCAAGGTGGGCCAGCTGGAAACCTCCGGCCTGCACGGCGTGATCGTGCGCCCGGGCGGCGTGCTGGAAGGCGGCGCCGATCCGCGTCGCGAGGGCGTGGCCAAGGGGCTCTAGGGCCTAGGTTTGGGCTTGGTGCTCTTCCAGGCCCGCCTCGACCTCGGCGCGGGAGAACACCTCCTCCTGGCCGTCGATCAGCAGTTCGGCGTCGGCCGCCTCCTGCACCGCGACCATGGCGGCCACGCGGCGCAGGGCGCTTGGCGCGTCGGGCGCGTCGACCGTGATCTCGTGGATGGAGGCGCTGTCCGGGGAAGCGCCGATCTTCACCGCGATGGTCCAGGTCGTCATCGGACTGCCTCCTAGGCTGTGGACGCGCCGGCCCGGTCGTCCGGTTCCGGCAGCGGCTCTGGAGCGCCAGCCAGAGTCAGATCGAACACCGAGCCCCCCGGACCGGTTTCCACCAGGGCCAGATCGCCGCCATGACCCTGGGCCAACTCGCGGGCGATAGCCAGGCCCAGGCCCGTGCCGCCGCGCCGCACCGAGCCCACGAACGGCTGGAACAGATTGGCGCGAGCCCGCTCGGGCACGCCGGGGCCGTCGTCGGACAGGCGCAGGATGCTCGTGCCGTCAGCGCGACGCAGCTCGACGAACACCTTGCCCTTGCCGCCCCGGTCCGGGGCGCCCTCGATGGCCTCGCGGGCGTTGCGCAGCAGGTTGGTGAGGATGCGGTGCAGCTGGTCGGGATCGGCCAGCACCTGCTCGCGCGGGTCGATGACGGTCTCCAGGCCCACGCCCTGCGGCGTCAGGCCGGCGTCCTCGGCGGCCATGTCCAGGGCGGGGCGCAGCGACATCGGCCGCACGACTGGCTCCGGCTCCTTGGACTTGCCGTAGGCCATGACGTCCGAGGCCAGGGTGATGGCGCGGTCCAGGGCCCTTTCGAGACGGGGAAGCGCCTGGGCCACCTTGGGGTCGCCTAGGGCGGCCAAGCGGTCCGAGGCCATCTGGGCGCTGGTCAGCATGTTGCGCAGGTCGTGATTGATCTTGGCCACCGCCTCGCCCAGGGCGGCCAGGCGGGCCTTGGAGGCCAGGGCGGTCAGCAGGTCGGTCTGCATCCGGTCCAGCTCCAGCTCGGCGCGGCCGATCTCGTCGCGACGCTTGGATACCGTGATGCGGGCGGCCGGGTCGTCGGGATCGCCCCGGAAGGCCTCCATGGCCCGGGTGATCCGCTGCATCGGCCGGACCAGGAAGATGTTCAGGAAGGCGTAGACGAACAGGCCAGCCAGGGCCGCCACGAAGATGGTGATTCCGGTGAGGCGCCAGAAATAGGTGACCAGCAACGCCTTCAGAGGGGCGTCGGGCAGCACGACCTCGACGAACTCGGCCTTGCGGAAGCGCGGCTCGGCCATCACCCGGACCATGCTGCCCTTGGGGCTGGTCAGGGTGAAGTAGGGCGCGGCCAGCCACGAGCCTGGGTTCTGGCGGCGCAGGTCGACCAGATAGGGCGTCTCGAACGGCTGCTTGGGCGGTAGAACCAGACGCCGTGCGCCCTCGGCCTGGACCGCGACCGTAACGGCCCCAGCCTGGTCGAACATCTGGTTGGCGACGGCGTCGCTGACTCGCAGGTTCGGATCGGACTCGGCGATGGTCGAGGCCAGCTCGCCCGCCCGCACCCGGTCCAGCAGCCACTGCCGCTCGTAGTCGGCCAAGGTCGGCGGCAAGACCAGCAGGCCGCCCAGGGTGACGACGATGGCGGTGAACAGCAGCAGGCGCGCCGACAGGCCGCCGGGCCACGGAAATCGCTTCCGGGGCGGGGCGGGCTCAGTCTCCGACGGCGAAACCGTTTCGACCATCCGGGGCGGCTACTTCTCGTCCAGCGGCGCGGCTCCGCGCCCTTTGCGCCAATGGCGCCACAAAGGCGGCAGAAAGGCCAGAACGCCCATGCCGATGATTGGAAGATAGATACGTGGCGAGAAGAGGGTTTCCAGCGTCACCGGCCCACCTTGCGCGAAGATATGGCCAAGTCCCGCGCCGATTCCGGCATAGACGAAAGAGCTCGGGATCATGCCCAGCACCGAGGCGATCACGAACGTGCGGATGGGAATGTTCATCAGCCCGGCCGCGACATTGACGATCAGCAGCGGAAAGGCGGGGATCAGGCGCAGGGTCAGCAGGTAGTTGAAGGCGTCGCCCTTGAAGCCCTCCTCGACCCGGGCCAGGAACGCGCCCGGCTTGCGGCGCAGGATGTCCCCGAAGGCGGTGCGGAACACCGAATAGATCACGGTCGAGCCGCCCGTGGCGCCGGTCACGGCCGCGAACCCGCCGCCGATCGGGCCGAACAGGAACCCGCCGGTCAGCGACAGGATCAGCGCCCCCGGCAGCGAGACGGCGACCGAGCCGACATAGATCGCCAGGTAGATCGCCACGCACAGCAGGGGCCGCTCGTGGGCGAACCTCTGCAGCTGGCTGCCCCGCGCGCGCAGTTCCTCCAGCGAGATGTGGTCGGCCACCCCGCTGGCCAAGGCGGCCACGAACAGGATGACGATGACCGCCAGCGGTCCGAAACGGCGCAGCAGCTTGAGAGCCCCTTCGCGCGTCATGGCGCTCCGACCGCGTCCTCGACCGCCGTGAAGCCGTCGGCCCGCAGGCGGGCGGCCAGGTCGCGCTTGATCCGGGTGACGAGGCCCGGGCCGCCATAGACCAGGGCCGAATAGAGCTGCACCGCCCGCGCGCCGGCGCGGATCTTGGCGTAGGCGTCCGCGCCGCTGGCGATCCCGCCGGCCCCGATCAGGGCCACGCGGCCGGCGGCGGCGGCGTGGAAGCGGCCCAGCACCGCCGTCGACGGCGCCAGCAGCGGCGCGCCCGACAGGCCGCCGCTCTCGCGCGCCTGGGCCGACTTCAAGCTCTCGGGGCGGGCGATGGTGGTGTTGCTGACGATAATGGCGTCCAGGCCCGCGCCGACCACGGTCTCGACGATCGCCTCGACCTCGCCATCCTCGAGATCCGGCGCCACCTTCAGGAAGATCGGATAGTCGCGGCCGGTGGAGACCTTCATCGCCGCGCGGGTCTCGGACAGCCGGCCCAGCAGCTCCTCCAGCGCGGCCTTGGTCTGCAGGGCGCGCAGGCCGGGCGTATTGGGCGAGGAGATGTTGGCGGTGAAATAGTCCGACAGGCCCCACAGCCGGGTCAGGCCGATGACGTAGTCCTCGATGCGGTCGCTGGCGTCCTTGTTGGCCCCGATATTGGCCCCGACGACGCCGCCCTTGCCCTGGCGCGCCGCCAGGCGTCGAGCGAAGGGGTCCAGGCCGCCGTTGTTGAAGCCCATGCGGTTGATCACCGCCTGGTCCTTGGTCAGGCGGAACAGCCGTGGACGCGGATTGCCGGCCTGGGCCAGGGGCGTGACCGTTCCCGCTTCGACGAAGCCGAAGCCGGCGTCCAGCATGGCGTCGGGAACCTCGGCGTTCTTGTCGAAGCCGGCGGCCAAGCCCACGCAGTTGGGCAGATCCAGGCCCGCGAGCCTTATCGCCAGGATCGGATCGTCCGGACCGCCGTCGCGGGGGCCCAGGCCCAGCTTCAAGCCCCGGATGGCCAGGCCGTGCGCGTCCTCGGGATCGAAGGCGTGCAGCGCGCGGGCGGCGAGATCATGAAGGCTCATGCGGAAAGAACGCCCAGCTGCGGTACGCCACCGGCGTCCAGTTCGAGATCGGCCTGGCTCAACACTTCGCCGACCAGCAGCGGCCGATAGAGGTGCGGGAACAGCGCCCCGCCGCGCGAGGCTTCCCACTTCAGGTCCTCGCCCAGGCTCTCGGCCTCGACGCCCAGCAGGACCAGGTCGGCCTGGCCCTTGAACCACTTGGCGGCGGTCTCCTGGGCCTGGTCGGCGGCCGACAGGTGGATGAAGCCGTCCTGAAGATCGACGGCCGAGCCGTCGAACTGGCCGGCGGCCTTGGCGGCCTCCCACTCGGCGCGGGACAGGATCTTGTAGATCAGGGTCATTCGCCGCCGGCTCCGCCGTTCTCGTTGGCGTAGCACAGATGTTCCAGCACCGGGGGGCCGCCGCCGCCCCAACTGAACACCACCACCGTCGCCGTCGGAAAGCGGGCCCGCAGCTTGTTGGTCTGGATGGGCGAGGCGCCGCCTTGAACGGCCAACTGCAGGGCCAGTTCGTGCATGCCGGGATTGTGACCCACCACCATGACCGTCGCGGCCGCGTCGCCCTCGTCCTCCAGCGTCTGGACGATCTCTTCCGGATCGGCGTGATAGAGATCGCGCGAGAGCTCGACCCGCGTCTTGGGGAAGCTGGCGGCGACCTGCTCGGCCGTTTCGCGGGTGCGCCGGGCCGAAGAGACCAGTAGCAGGTCGGGGACAAGGCCCAGGCCGGCCAGCATCTTGCCCATGACGGCGGCGTCCGCCCGGCCGCTGTCGGCCAGGGCGCGCTCGAAGTCGCCGCCGCTGGCGGCGTGCCGCTCGGCCTTGCCGTGGCGCATCAAGATCAGTCGCTCCATGGCGTCCTCCATAGCGGTCCGTCGCCTTGTCAGGAAGCGGGCGGTTGACACCTTCTTCGCCAAGCGCTCCAAGGCGGCATGGCTGCGCTCGATTTGCTCACGCTCGCCGACACGCCCATCGGTGGGGGAACCTGGCTCTTTCCCGCCAACGAACCCCTGCGGCTCGATTCCGGTGGCGTGATCGAGGGCCTGGAGATCGGCTATCAGACCTACGGGACCCTGAATGCCGACAAGTCCAACGCCGTCCTGATCTGCCACGCCCTGACCGGCGACCAATATGTCGCCTCACCGCACCCGACGACGGGCAAGCCCGGCTGGTGGCTGCGGATGATCGGGCCCGGCAAGCCGCTGGATCCCGAGCGGCACTTCATCATCTGTTCGAACGTGATCGGCGGCTGCATGGGCTCGACCGGCCCGGCCTCGACCAATCCGGCCACCGGCAAGCCCTATGGCCTGTCGTTCCCGGTGATCACCATTCCCGACATGGTCCGCGCCCAGGCCATGCTGGTGAAGGCGCTGGGCATCGACACCCTGTTCGCGGTGATCGGCGGCTCGATGGGCGGCATGCAGGCTCAGCAGTGGGCGGTCGACTATCCCGAACGCCTGTTCAGCGCGGTGATCCTGGCCTCGGCCTCACGCCACTCGGCCCAGAACATCGCGTTCCACGAGGTGGGCCGCCAGGCGATCATGGCCGACCCGGACTGGCGCGGCGGCGCCTATGCCGACCACGGCGTGCGGCCCGAGAAGGGCCTGGCCGTGGCGCGGATGGCCGCCCACATCACCTATCTGTCGGAACCGGCCCTGCAGCGGAAGTTCGGCCGCGAGCTGAAGCGCGACGGCCTGTCGTGGGGCTTTGACGCCGACTTCCAGGTCGAGAGCTACCTGCGCCACCAGGGCGCCAGCTTCGTCGACCGGTTCGACGCCAACAGCTATCTCTACATCACCCGGGCCACCGACTATTTCGACATCGCCGCCGGCCATGGCGGCGTGCTGGCCAAGGCCTTCACCCGGGCCCGCGACGTGCGTTTCTGCGTGCTCAGCTTCACCAGCGACTGGCTGTATCCCACGGCCGAGGGCCGCCACCTGGTCCGCGCCCTGACCGCCGCCGGGGCCCGCGCGGCCTTCGCCGAGATCGAGAGCGACAAGGGCCATGACGCCTTCCTGCTGGACGAGCCGGTGATGGACGCGGCCCTGGCCGGCTTCCTGAGTTCGGCCGAGCGCGACCGAGGGCTGACGTGACGAACACGATCATCCGCGAGGACTTCCGCGAGATCCTGCGCCTGGTCCGCCCCGGCGCGCGGGTGCTGGATGTCGGGTGCGGCGAAGGCGTGCTGCTGGACCTGCTGGCCCACGAAAAGCAGGTCGATGGCCGGGGGCTGGAGATCAGCGCCAGCGGCGTCGCCGCCTGCATGGCGCGCGGCCTATCGGTGGTGCAGGGCGACGCGGACCAGGACCTCGACCACTTCCCCGATCGCTCGTTCGACTACGCGGTGCTGTCCCAGACCCTGCAGGCGACCCGCAACCCGCGCCACGTGCTGGACGAGCTGCTGCGCATCGCCGACCGGGCTATCGTCTCGTTCCCGAACTTCGGCCATTGGCGGGTGCGCTGGTCGCTGCTCAGCCGCGGCCGGATGCCCGAGACCAAGGCCCTGCCGATGCCGTGGTGGTCGACCCCGAACATCCACCTCTGCACCCTGGCCGACTTCCTGGCCCTGACGGCGGATCTGAACCTGCGTGTCGACGCGTGCGCCGCCTTCGCCGGCCAGGGTCCGGCGCGGTCGATGAACCCGGCCAGCACGCTGGAGAACTGGCGCGCCGAAAGCTGCCTGTTCATGCTCAGCCGCAACGGCCTGGCGCCGACCCAAAAACTTGGCGGGGGGGAACTTCCGCCCGGTTCGGGCGATCTCTTCGACGGATGAAGACGCTTCGTCTAATGACCTACAACGTCCACCGCTGCGTGGGCACGGACCGCACCCTCGATGTCGAGCGTGTGGCGGAGGTCATCGCGGCCGAACGGCCGGACGTCGTGGCCCTGCAGGAGCTGGACGTCCGCCGGGCCCGCACCAAGGGCGTCGACCAGGCCCACCGCCTCGCCGAGCTGCTGAAGATGAGCTTCCACTTTCACCCGGCCATGACGGTGGAAGAGGAACTCTATGGCGACGCCATCCTGACGGCGCTGCCCGAACGGCGCATCAAGGCCAAGGGCCTGCCCCTCTATCGCCGCGTCCCTGGCCTGGAGCCGCGCGGCGCGCTGTGGATCGAGGTCGAGGTCGGCGGGACCAAGGTCCAGATCATCAACACCCACCTGGGCCTGGTGCCCCAGGAGCAGAAGCGCCAAGCCGCGGCCCTGCTGGGTCCCGACTGGATGGGCGCCGACGGCTGGCTGGCGCCGGGCGTGGTGCTGGGCGACTTCAACGCCACGCCCTATTCGGCGACCTACAGGATGCTGCGCACCGCCCTGCGTGACGCCCAGGCGCCCACCCCGACCTGGCCGCGCCCGGCGACGGCGACCTTCCCGTCCAGTTTCCCGTTCATGCGGATCGACCACGTCTTCCTGACCAAGGGCCTGGAGACGCGTGGCGTCAGCTCGCCCTATGACGGGCGGGCGCGGGTCGCCTCGGACCACTTGCCGCTGGTCGTGGACCTGGAGATCACGGCTGAAAACGCTCCGGAGGCTGCGGCGGCGGCGCGGTGAGCCGGGCGATGTCGCGCCGCAGGCGAGCCCGGCGGCCCCAGGGGCGCCAGGCGTCGTCCGGCGCGATGGCGTCGCCGAGGCTCCAGTCGGCGATGAACTGCTGAACCCCGGTCAGCTTGCGCGTCGGCACGGGCTGCAGCCGGCGCGGCGGACCGCCCCGGACGTCCAGGGCGTTGATCGCCGCGGCGAGGCCGCCTTCTCTTTCCATCGCCTCGAGCACGTCGGCGGTCGAGCGATCCAGGAAATGGCCGACTAGCCGCCCCAGGAACCCGCGGATCGTCTCGCGCTCGAGGTCCGAATGGCCCTCGAAGGCCAGGTCACACTCGCTGTCGAGGCCGATCGAGCGGTTGTTCAGATTGGCCGAGCCGATCCGCAGCAGCCAGTCGTCCATGATCGCCACCTTGGAGTGGACGATGATCGGCGCGCCCTTGGGCGTGTGGGCCGAGAAGGCGGAAAAGCGCTTGTAGGGGTCAAACTCGCGCAGGCGGTTGATCGCCGCCGTGCGGGCGCTATCCATGGTCATCTGGTCGAAATAGCTGGGACTGCGCGCCGGGCCGATCGTCACCACCTCGGGACCGTCGGGCTCGGCCAGGCGCTCGGCCAGGGCTTCGACGATGATCGGCGAGGTCAGGTACTGGTTCTCCAGATAGATCAGCCGTCGGGCCCGCTGGATGGACGACAGGTGCAGCAGCATGCACTCGGTGATCTCGGGCCGCCCCTGCCACTCGGCCGAGGTGCGGGCGATGGCGATCGAGGTGCGACGCAGGTCCGGCAGCAGATCCTCCGGCCAGGGCGTTTCCTCGGGTCGTCCGGGACGCTCGATCGGATCGCCGCCCGAGGCCCGCCAGCGATCGACGAAGAGGTCGGCCATGGCCTCGCCCGCCCGGCCGTCGACCAGCATCGAGACCTCGTGCCGGGCCGGATAGTGGCGGCCGGTGGGCAGGCGGCGCAGCGGATTGTTGTCGAGGTGGCGGGTGTCGTCCCAGCGATCGACGCCGATGTCGCCGCCGCTGACGAAGGCGCTGACGCCGTCGATGATCACCGCCTTCTGATGGTGGCAGGCGCTGGCGGGCAGGGTGGCGTCCAGCCGGTACTTGACCCGCGAGCCGGCGAAGAAGGCCGCGCCGCGATGCGGGCCGAACAGCTGCGAGGCCGCGATCGGGAAGGGCATGTCCCAGGTCAGCACCCGCACGTCCAGCGCCGGGTTCAGCGCCGCCTGGCGTCTCAGGATCAAGCCAATGCGGTCGGCGTGGGTCGGATCGCGGCTCCGTCTCACCCGGTCGGGGTCGAGGCGGGTCAGGGGATCGAACACCCAGGCCAGGATCCAGATCGACTTCTTGGCGGCCAGGATCAGGGGCTTCAGGGCGTCGAACGCCTCGTCGTTGTCGATGAACAGGGCCACGCGGTCGGCGGGCTCGACCCGCCAGCAGTTGTATCCCGGTTGAAAGACGGAAGAATTCGGACTCATGTCACCCCAAAGCCGTGAGATGCGACAACGCGCGGACCCGTGTTATGGCTCCGCTTCGGAGTCACGTCCCAAGAAACAAGAGCCTAGCAGCCATGACCACGATTGATCCCTCGAAAGCGCCCCACGTCCTGTCAGACCGACAGAGGCTGTGGGCGTTCTGGCTCGGCTGTCTGGTAGTCACGGCCGGCGTGCTGCTGCACCTGCCGATGTACCTGATGGGCGCGGACATCGGCTACCGGCTGGCGGGCATGCCCATGGATATGGGCATGACCATCGGCATGCTGATCATCCCGCCCGGCTGCGCCCTGGCCGGCTGGGGCCTGCTGCCCCGTCGTGGGCATGACCATAGCCATGACCACCATACCGTCGACGTCACCCCGCCCGAGGACGCGCCGCTGTCGCCCGCCCACTGGGGCCTGATGGTCACCCTGGTGGTGGCCCTGATCATCGACATCATGAAGCCCGCCAGCCTGGGCTTCGTCGTGCCGGGCATGATCAAGGAGTACGAGGTCTCCAAGGCCATGGTCGCCTGGCTGCCGTTTGCGGCCCTGACCGGCACGGTGACCGGCTCGATCATCTGGGGGATCCTGGCCGACATCTTCGGCCGCCGGGCCTCGATCCTGCTGTCGGCGGTGATGTTCGTCGGCACCTCGATCTGCGGGGCCATGCCCGATTTCTGGTGGAACGTCGGCATGTGCTTCATGATGGGCGCGGCCGCCGGCGGCCTGCTGCCCGTGGTCTACGCCCTGCTGGCCGAGACCATGCCGTCCAAGCATCGCGGCTGGAGCCTGGTGCTGGTCGGCGGCCTGGGCGCGGTCGGCGGCTATCTGGCCTCCTCGGGCCTTTCGGCGCTGCTGCAGCCCGAGTTCGGCTGGCGGATCATGTGGTTCCTCAACCTGCCGACCGGCCTGATCCTGATCGCCTTGTCCGGCGCGATCCCCGAGTCGGCCAAGTTCCTGATGACCATCGGCCGGATCGACGCCGCCCACGCGATCATGAAGCGGTTCGGCTCGGTGGTGCGCGAGCGTGACGAAACGCCGGTGGAGGCCGCTGACCACCACCACGTCCTGACCGCTCCGCCAATCGAGCGGCGTTTCGCCGGCATGACCGCGGCCTTGAGCATCGCGGCGGTCGCGTGGGGGCTGGTGAACTTCGGCCTGCTGCTGTGGCTGCCGGCCGAGCTGGTGTCCAAGGGCTACAGCATGGGCGTCTCCAGTCAGCTGCTGGCCAAGTCGGCCCTGATCGCCTTCCCGACGGTGTTCGTCTGCGCCTTCCTCTACAGCCGCTGGAGCACCAAATGGTCGCTGGTCGGCACGATGGTGGTCAGCGCCATCGGCGTGGCGGGCGTGCTGACGATCGAGGACGGCGCCAGCCCGATCCTGCCGGTGGCCCTGATGATCATCGGCACGAACGGCCTGCTGGCCATCCTGCTGCCCTACGCCGCCGAGAGCTATCCGCTGCGGGTCCGGGGCCGGGCCACCGGCTGGATCGCCGCCTGCAGCAAGTCCGGCGGACTGATCGCCCAGCTCCTCGGCATCCTCGGCGCGGTGCCGGCCCTGAAGGTCGCCGCGCTGGTGATCATCATTCCGCTGGCCATCGCCGCGCTGCTGACGGCGCGCTTCGGCGCGGAGACGCGCGGGCGGGATCTGCGGGATTTGGAGAAGTAGCTCCAACCCTGTCATCCCGGACAAGCGCGCAGCGCGCCGAGCCGGGACCGCCGAAAACTCAGAGCCTGTGGCGGTCCCGGGTCTGCGCTACGCTACGCCCGGGATGACAGGTCTGGTCAGCCCGCGATCGCCGCGGCGTCGCGTTCGCCGGTGCGGATCCGCAGGGCCTGTTCCAGGTCCAGGACGAAGACCTTGCCGTCGCCGATCTTGCCGGTGTTGGCGGTGCGCTGCAGGGCCTCGATGACGGGCTCGAGCACGTCGGTCGGCACGGCGATCTCCAGCTTGACCTTCGGCAGCAGCTTCACCTCGTATTCGGCGCCGCGATAGACCTCGGTCTTGCCCTTCTGGCGACCGTAGCCGCGGACCTCGGTGACCGTCAGCCCTGACGCCCCCGCCTCGGTGACCGCTTCGAGCACCGCGTCCAGGCGGCTCGGCTTAATCACGGCGACGATCATCTTCATGGCGCGGCTCCCAGGAGCGAACGGTTGTTGCGACTCCAAGCTAGGCGTCGAAACGCTTCGCTCCAAGTCAGATCAGCGGTCTCGACCGCTCGGCGCCTTTTGAACGGGCGCCTTTTGAACGGGAATAGGCCGCCCGCCGGTGTGGCGCGCAGGGGTCGGGCCCGCGGGACTGGGCAGCAGAACGCCCGGCGCGAACACCCGGGCGCGGGCCCGATGGCCGCGCGGCTTGACCGCGAAGGTCTGCTTGATCGCCTCCATCAGGATGATTCCGGCGAAGCGCGGCCACAGGCGCGCGCCCACCTGCTCGAACCCTTCGGCCCAGCTGGCCATGGCCCCGACGGGCGGAACATAGAGGGCGCGGGTCCAGCCGGCCGGCTCCAGGCCCGCCTCACGGATCAGGCTCTCCAGCTGGCTGCGGCTGTAGGGGCGGCCGTGGCCGAACGGTGTGCGCTCGGCGCCGGTCCAGACCCCGTCGCGCGACGAGGCCGCCACGATCAGCCGGCCGGTGGGCGCCATCACCCGGCCGATCTCGGCCAGCAGGGCGGCCGGGTCGTCGGCCTCTTCCAGGGCATGGACGGCCAGGACGCGGTCGAACATGGCGTTCGGCAGGGGCAGGGCGGTCTCTTCGACCAGGCACGCCTGGTTGCGGCCGCCGTGCGGCCAGACCTCCACCCCCTGCTGGGCGGGCATGGCGGCCACGACGCGCCGGGCGTTGGTCCGGGCCGCATCGAGGAAGGGCGTGGCGTAGCCGACGCCCAGCACGTCGAGTCCCCGGGTGTCGCCCCAGGCTTCCTCGACCTTGCGGGTCAGCATGGTCCTCGCCGCGCGGCCCAAGGGGGCGGCGTAGAAGGCTCGGAGGTCCAGCACGTCGCGGCGCATTGAGTCTCCCAGGCATCGAGGCCATCCTTGTATTCGCGCCCGCGTCGCGGCGATAGAGCAAGCCGATGTCCCTGACCGTTCACCAGTTCCCGTGCCTGTCCGACAACTACGGCTTCCTCATCCGCGACGAAGCCACGGGCAAGGTCGCGACCATCGACACGCCCGACGCCGACGCCATCCTCGCGCAGCTGGCCAAGCTGGGCTGGAGCCTGGACCTGATCCTCAACACCCACTGGCATCCGGACCATGCCGGCGGCAACGAGGCGCTGAAGAAGGTCACCGGCGCGACGATCACCGGCCCAGCCGAGGTGACCCGCATCGCGCCTCTCGACCGGGTCGTGCGCGGCGGCGACGTGGTGATGCTGGGCGAGACGCGGTTCGCGGTGATCGACGCCGGCGGCCACACCCTGGGCCACATCGCCTATCACGACGCGGCCGACCACATCGCCTTCGTCGGCGACACCCTGTTCGCCCTGGGCTGCGGGCGACTGTTCGAGGGCACGCCCGAGCAGATGTGGGACTCGCTGGCGCGGGTCACCGACCTGCCGGACGACACCACCGTCTATTGCGCTCACGAATACACGGCCTCGAACGCCCGCTTCGCCCTGTCGGTCGACGACGACCCGGCCCTGAAGGCCCGTGCCGAGGCGGTGTTCGCGGCCCGCGAACGCGGCGAAGCCACCGTGCCGACCACCATCGCGGCCGAGAAGGCCACCAATCCGTTCCTGCGCGCGCCGCTGCTAAGGCCGGAGGCTGGCTCGCCCGCCCAGGCCTTCGCCGAGATCCGGGCCGCCAAGGACAGCTTCAAGGGATGAGCAGCGTGAATGGTATCGCCGGCGACCTGGGCGCCAAGGAAATCGTCCGGATGCTGGACCTTCAGTCGCATCCCGAGGGCGGCTGGTATCGCCAGACCTTTCAGGATGCGCCCGGGCCCGACGGCCGCCCGGCCTCGACCTGCATCTATTATCTGCTGGAGGCCGAACAGATGTCGGCCTGGCATCGGGTCGACGCGGTCGAGACCTGGCACTGGTACGCCGGCGCGCCGCTCTCGCTGACCCTGTCGCCGCCCGATGGCGCGGGCGCGACCGGCTATGTCCTCAGCCCCGACCTCCGCGCCGGCTGCCGGCCCCAGGTGATCGTCCCGACCCTGTGGTGGCAGACCGCCGTCAGCCTGGGCGCCTGGACCCTGGTCGGCTGCACCGTGGCGCCGGGCTTCCGGTTCGAGGGCTTCGAGATGGCGCCGCGCGATTGGAGTCCGTCGCGCGGTTGACCCCAGCCGCGTCAACCTGACGCGATCCCCGATTGGGGTACCCAAAGTGGGCAACTTGGTCGCATGGCGTCGTTCGACGAGCCATGCAATCCTTTTCAGGTCACGCTTGTTCGCGCCGACCAGGGGAACCGAGTCACCTATGTCCGATGAGTACGTCAACGCTCGCGCGGCCACCCGCTACGCGACGGATTACATTTTACGCTGGGTCGAAATCGCCGCTGAGGTCCACGGTTCGGACCTACTTTACGCCCTCGTTTTCACCACCCTGTGGGCCGGCAATTGCTCACACATCCGGGGCGGAGGCGTCTATGCCGACGTCAACGACATTCCGCCGGACCAAGAGCGCCGGCCGCTGACCGTCCGCCAAGTCGCCGATTCCCTGGGCCTGCCGTACGAAACCGTCCGCCGGCGCTTCGTCGAGATGCTGGAAAAGGGCATGGCCCAGCGCATCGGCCGCGAGGGCTTCATCGTCCCGCAATCGGCCCTGTCCAAGCCTGAGGTCCTCCACGGCCTGAAGCGGTCGCATGTCAGCCTGACCCGCTTCCTCAAGGAATTGAAGACGATCGGCGTCGAGGCGGCCTAGGTTCGCGAGGGAGCGGCTAAAGGCTGCTGCCGCGCACCACCAGCTCGACGGGCGCGAGGGTCGAGGTCGCGTCCTCGCCGGCCATGCGGCGGAACAGCAGGTCGACCATCGCCCGCGCCCCGAACGCCAGGTCCTGCCGCACCGTGGTCAGGGGCGGGGCGCTGTGGCGGGCCAGGACGATGTCGTCGAAACCGACCACCGCCACATCCCCGGGAACGGTCCTGCCGACCTCGGTCAGGGCGCCGATCGCGGCCAGGGCGACGATGTCCGAAAAGGCGAACACGGCGTCGAAGGCGACGCCGGTGGACACAAAAGCCGCCACCGCCCGCTGCGCCTCCTCCAGCGTATAGGGCGTCGGGACCGCCAGGGCGGGATCGAAGGCGATCCCCGCCTCGGCCAGGCCCTGTTTGTAGCCCTCGAAGCGCTGGGCCGCCTCGGGGGCGTCGATCGGGCCGAGGAAGGCGATGCGCTCGCGACCGGCGCCGACCAGGTGCGCCACGGCCAGCCGGCCGCCTTCGATGTTGTCGCTGCCGACCGCGCAATAGCGCTGACCCGGCAGTCGGGCGCCCCAGACCACCATCGGCTTGTAGACGTCGGCGACGGCGTTCAGCGCCGCGTGCTGGGTGCTCTGACCGATCAGCAGCAGGCCGTCGGCGCGATGCGATTGGATGATCCGCTCCAGCCAGCCCGCCTCGGTGACGACCACCTTGTTCAGCAGGACCGAATAGTCGCGGCGGGTGATCTCGTCGGCCAGGCGACCGATCATCTCCAGGAAGAACGGGTCTGAGATCAGCTGCCCGGCCTCGTGGGCGACGGGGATGACGACTCCGATGGTGTCGGTCTTGCGCAGGCGCAGATTGCGCGCCGACTGATTGACGACATAGCCGTGGATCTGGGCGATCTCGACGATCTGGTCGCGCAGGGTCTTGGGGATCAGCGGGTTGCCCGCCAGGGCGCGCGACACCGTCGAGATCGACACGCCCGCCATCCGGGCGATATCGGCCATCTTCAGGCGCCCGCGTTCGGGCGCCTCCACGATGTCGGAGTTATCCATGACGAGACAATAGAACCTTGCGGACGCGCGAAAAGCCTCGACGGCGTCGCAATATGCGCGGTTGTGCGCGGGGGACGACGCCACGAGGCCGTGTTGGCGAACACCGATATTTCAGCGGGGTAAACGGCGGCTGAGGGCTTATGGTTACGCTTGCAAAATTTGCAGAGGCAAGCGCGTCAGCGGTTCAGCACCTTGATGATGCGCTTTGACGACGGGCGTCCGGCCAGGCCCTGGTCCGGCGAATAGAAGATGGTTAGGGCCCCGTCCTTCAAGATGGCGGCCGGCTTGCGACCCTCGGCCAGCAGCACGCGGAAGATCCGCGAGATCAGCGAACGGTCGCCCTTGCGCGCCATGCGTTCGAAGGCTTCCGCCACGACGGTGGCCGAATCCGCCGCCAGGACCGAGGTCTCGGGGCGCACGTCCTGCACCGTCGCGAACTCGATGTCGTGCTGGGCGGCGCGACTGGCGCGCGCCGTGGCGATCGTGACGCGCTGCACGAAGACCTTGAACGAGATGATCGCCGGCGGCTGAATGGACGACGCTCGGCCCGACACGGCGGCGGCCGCGCCCATCGGGGCATCGTCGGTGAACAGGATCATCCCGCCCAGCTTGGTCACCCGCAGCACGGGCTCGCCCAGGTCGTTGCGGTAGATGACGTCGCCGCGCGAGGCCGGCTGGGGGGACAGCACCCAGATCTCGGTGCTGTTGTCGAATTTCATCAGCGGCTGGGGCGCGGCCTGATCGAAGATGAAGCCGCCGCCGGTTTCGGAGACGTAGCGCGCCACGGGCGGGGCTGCGACCCGGCGAGCCTCGGCCGGACCCTTGTGGCCGAGCAGGGCGTCCCGCAGCGAATGCGGCAGTTGCTGGGCGTTCGCCGACGCCGTCATGACCATCAGAGCCGCGATCGTCAGGGTCGCCCTGGCGCCAGAGACGCCCAACTCCGCCTTACAGAATTTCATGCGATCCGTACTGCCCGTCGACTGGGGCGAATCTTGGACGCGTTAGCGTCCGCTCCCCGAAGTCACGCACATGAGGCCAAACAGCAACACTCGCCGTCAAGTCTCGACTTCGGGGAGGCCGTGAGGTTCAGGTCAAGCCATGTACTGGCCGCCGTTCAGGCTGAGCGTGGCGCCGGTCACGAAGCCCGCGCGTTCGCCGGCCAGGAACGAGACCATGTCGGCGATCTCCTCGCCCTTGCCCAGGCGGCCGACCGGGATGCCGGCGATGATGCTGGCCAGCACGGCCTCCGGCACCGCGGCCACCATCTCGGTGTCGATATAGCCGGGGCAGATCACGTTGACGGTCACGCCCTTCTTGGCGTTCTCCAGGGCCAGGGCCTTGGTGAAGCCGATCAGGCCGGCCTTGGCGGCCGAATAGTTGGTCTGGCCCATCTGGCCCTTCTGGCCGTTGATCGAGCTGATGTTGACGATCCGGCCCCAGTTGCGCTCGCGCATGCCCTCGATCACCGGGCGGGTCATGTTGAAGGCCGAGTCCATGTTGACCCGGATCACTTCCGACCACTGCTCGTAGGTCATCTTGTGCAGCATGCCGTCGCGSGTGATGCCGGCGTTGTTGACCAGCACGTCGATCGGACCCAGTTCGGCCTCGACCTTCTTCACGGCGGCGGCGCAATCGTCGAACGAGCCGACATTGCCCTTCACCACCATCACGCCCAGTTGCTTGGCGCAGGCGGCGGCCGCTTCCTCATTGCCGGAATAGCCGGCCGCGACCTTCATGCCGTCGGCCACCAGTCGTTCGCAGATCGCTCGGCCAATCCCGCGCGTGCCGCCGGTCACGAACGCAACTCTCGTCATCTTGTCTCTCCCGATCGCAGATTCTTATGGTTGCACGTGATCCGCGCGCTCCCGCAAGGAGAGGAAGCGCGCGGCCACGGTTAAGGTTGCGCTGTCTTAGCAGGCTCCAGGCGCTCAGACGGCCTCGACGCACATGGCCACGCCCATGCCGCCGCCGACGCACAAGGTGGCCAGGCCCTTCTTGGCGCCAGACCGCTTCATCTCGTGCAGCAGGGTGGTCAGGATCCGCGCGCCCGAGGCGCCGATCGGGTGGCCGATGGCGATGGCGCCGCCGTTGACATTGACCTTGGCCGGGTCGAGGCCCAGCTCGCGGACCACGCACAGCGACTGAGCGGCGAAGGCCTCGTTGCTTTCGATCAGGTCGAGGTCGGATACGCTCCAGCCCGCCTTCTCCAGCGCCTTCTTCGAGGCCGGGATCGGGCCGGTGCCCATGATCTCGGGATCGACGCCGGCATTGGCCCACGAGGCGATGCGGGCCAGGGGTTTCAGGCCGCGCTTGGCGGCTTCGTCGGCGCTCATCAGCACCAGGGCCGCGGCGCCGTCATTGAGGCCCGAGGCGTTGGCCGCGGTGACCGTGCCTTCCTTGTTGAACACGGGCTTCAGGCCGGCGATGCCTTCCAGCGTCGCGCCGTGACGGATGAACTCGTCCTTGTCGACGACCGTGTCGCCCTTGCGGCCCTTGATGGTGACCGGGACGATCTCCTCGTCGAACTTGCCGCCCTTCTGGGCCGCCTCGGCCTTGTTCTGGCTGGCGACGGCGAACTTGTCCTGGTCCTCGCGGGTGATCTGCCAGCGGTTGGCGATGTTCTCGGCCGTCTGGCCCATGTGGTAGCCGTGGAAGGCGTCCCACAGCCCGTCCTTGATCATGGTGTCGACGAAGCTGAGGTCGCCCATCTTCTGGCCGCCGCGCAGGTTCTGGGCGTGAGGCGCCTGGCTCATGCTCTCCTGGCCGCCGGCCACCACGATCTTGGCGTCGCCCGCGGCGATCTGCTGGGCCGCCAGGGCCACGGCGCGTAGGCCCGAGCCGCACAGCTGGTTGAGGCTCCAGGCCGGGCTCTCCAGTGGGATGCCGGCCTTGACGGAGGCTTGACGGGCAGGGCCCTGGCCGGCGGCGGCTTGCAGCACCTGGCCCAGGATCACCTCGTCGATGTCGGCCGGCGTCAGGCCGGCGCGGGAGACGGCGGCCTCGATCGCGAGCTTGCCGAGGTCGGAGGCGGGCAAGCTGGCGAGCGCCCCGTTGAACGAGCCGACCGGCGTGCGGGCGGCGGAAACGATGACGATGTCGCTCATGCGATAGCTCCCGTGACGTTCTGACGTGACGCTTGCGCGGTTGCGGCGTCCGTTCTTTTGCAGTGCAGCATCAGCATGCACATCCGAACCGCGTTCGTCACGAGCACATTTTCATGCCTTGGCGGCGCGTCCAAGTCATCAGACCACTGGCGCCATGCCTTTGCATCCGCGATACTGCGGTGCGAGAAGCGGACGTAACCGCTGTCCTAGGGAACGAAATGTCCGAGAACCCTGAAAAAGGCGAAACGGCCGCCGGAGCCGAGAAATCGGCCGGTCAACGCGTGATCATCAAGAAATACGCCAACCGTCGCCTCTACAACACAGCGTCTTCCTCGTACGTCACCCTCGAACACCTGTCGGACATGGTGAAGGAGGGCGTCGACTTCGTGGTCTACGACGCCAAGACCAACGACGACATCACGCGCTCGGTCCTGACCCAGATCATCTTCGAGGAAGAGAACCGCGGCGGCGGTCAGAACCTGTTGCCGATCCAATTCCTCCGCCAGCTGATCGGCTTCTATGGCAATTCGATGCAGGCCTTCCTGCCCTCGTACCTCGAGATGTCGCTGGAGAGCTTCTCCAAGCAGCAAGAGCGCATGCGCGGCCAGTTCGCGGGCATGGCGCCGGGCAAGATCCCCGGCATGGGCGTCTACGAAGAACAGATCCGCCAGAACATGGCCCTGTTCGACCGGGCCATGAAGATGTTCTCGCCGTTCGCCTATGTCCGCCCGGAAGACGCCGCGGCCGCCGCCCAGGCCGAGCCTGCGCCGGCCCCCGCGGCCGCCCCGTCCAGCGACGATTCCCTGGCCGATCTGAAGCGCCAGATGGAGGCGATGCAGGAGCAGCTCGCCAAGTTGGCGAACAAGCCTTAACCACGCCGGTCCAGGCGTTCTTAACCGTCTCGGTCCTACGGTCCTTGACCATGAACGACCCGATCGATCCCATTCGACGCTCTGGTCCCGCGCGCCGCGCCCTGCCGGCGCCGCGCGACAGCGATCGTCATGAGACCGACGAGGAGACGGTGTTCGTCGTCGAGGACGAGACGCCGCCGCCGCCCCGGCCGCCGCGCCGCGAAGGCTTCGCCGCCTTCGCCGCCCACGTCATGGGTCAATCCGGCCAGAAGCGCGGCCTGCGCGGTGGGCAGGAAGTGCTCGACACGGCCAGATCGACCTATCTCGGGACGGAATATTCCGGCGAGGCCGACCGCCGTCCCAAGGCGGGCCTGCTGAAGAAGACCAACATCTAGCGGTTCATCGACGCTTCAAGGCGGCCAGCTCGGCCTCCAGAGCCGCGACGCGCGCCTCGAGGTCCGCGATCCGCTGGCTGTCGCTCGGCGGCGGCGGCCTGACGCCAGCCCGCGAGGCGGCTTCGGCGGTCGTCACGCCCAGAAGCTCGGCGAAAGCAGACACTTCCCGCATCGACAGCTCGCGCTGATCCTTGAAGGCCAGGCTGAGTTCCGCCTCGGCCAGACCCGCCGCGGCGGCCAGGACGGCGCGGGTCAGGCCGCGCTCGGCCAGGCGCGCGTCGTACCAAGGGGCGTCGAAGAACAGGGCCATCAGCGGCGATCGCCCGCTTGGCGCCAGTCTTGCTTGATCGTCGTTGAACTCAACGCCGCGAGCCCTCCATGCTGTCCGTCGCCATCCGCATCTTCGACGTCGCCATCGTGGCCCTGATCTTCACGGCGCTGACCTAACTCCAAAGCGCTTATGCGCTCTCCAGCATCATCATCGTGCCCTGGCCGCCGTCGGCGCAGATGCTGACGATGGCGCGTTCGCCCTTCGGACGGGCGGCCAACTCCTTCACCGCCTGACTGAGGATGCGCGCCCCGGTGGCCCCAAACGGGTGACCGAGGGCCAGGCTGCCGCCATGCGGGTTCATGCGCTCGCGCGGGAATTGGCCCAGCGGCGCCGCCACGCCCGCCTTCTCCGACAGGAACTTGGCGCTTTCCCAGGCGGCGATGTGCGACAGCACCTGGGCCGCGAAGGCCTCGTGGATCTCCCACAGCGAGACGTCGGCATAGGTCATGCCGTTGCGGGCCAGCAGGCGCGGCACGCCATAGGCCGGGGCCATCAGCAGGCCCTCGTGACGCAGGTCGATCGAGGTGACCTCGTGGTCGACGATCCGCACCTTCGGCGTCTCGCCAGGCAGGCGGCCGATACCCGCCTCCGAGCCGACCCAGATCGCCGCCGCCCCGTCGGTCAGGGGCGAGGAATTGCCCGCCGTCAGCGTGCCCTTGCCGCCGGTCTTGTCGAAGGCGGGCCCCAGCTTGGCCAGCTTCTCCAGAGAGGTGTCCTTGCGCGGGATGGTGTCGCGCTTAGCGCCGCCGATTGGGATGACCAGGTCGTCGAAGAAGCCGCTCTCCCAGCCCTTCACCGCGTCGAGGTGGCTGGACAGCGCGATGGCGTCCTGGTCGGCGCGCGACAGGTTCCAGTCCTTGGCGGTGATCTCGGTGTGCTCGCCCATGGAGAGGCCGGTGACCCGGTTGGCGACCTTGGGAATGAACAGCCGCACGTCCTTGAGGTTCAGAGCGCCGAGGGCTTGGAGCCGTTGCTGGCCGGTCCGGGCGCCTTGGAACCTGCGGATCCAGTCGGAGAGGGCGACCGACAGGCCGATCTGCACCCGGCTCATGCTCTCGACGCCGCCGACCAGGGCGAGATCGCGGCCGCGCCCGTCGATCATGCCCGCCGCCTGGATCGCGCCGATCATGCTGGTCGAGCAGGCCATCACCGTCGAGAAGGCCGGGATGGTCGGGTCGGCGCCGGCGTCCAGCAGCACCTCGCGGGCGATATTGCTCCAGGTCAGGTTGGGGATGACCGTGCCCCAGACCGCGAAGTCAGGTCGCGCGCCCTTGGCGAGCATCGCCTTCACGACGGGCACGGACAGCTCGATCGCATCGTAAGAGGCCAGCGGCCCGTCCACCTTGGCGAACGGGGTGCGGACGCCGGCGGCCAACCAGACGTTGGAGGCCTTCGAAGCGGACGACTTGGCGGCGGGCATGGGCGTGAACTCCGGGAGCGCGGAAACCTTGGCCTATATGGGGTCGCCCATTCCTTCTTGTCGAACATCGCCATGACCTGCCGCAACTTCGGCGTCCGGTCGGCCCCTTAGGCGCATGCCCCTATTTGCACACGGGCGCGCGGGGGCTTAATCGGCTGGCATGAGCACCGATCAAGACCTCGACACCAAGAAGGCGCGCGCCAAGGCGTGGTTCGAAAGCCTGCGCGACCAGATCTGCGCCGCGTTCGAACAGCTGGAGGACGAGGCGCCGGCGGACCTCTATCCAGGCGAACCGGGCCGGTTCGAGAAGAAGCCCTGGGACCGCGCGGCCGGCGGCGGCGGCGTCATGGGCATGATGCACGGCCGTCTGTTCGAGAAGGTCGGCGTCCACGTCTCGACGGTGCACGGCACCTTCACGCCCGAGATGGCGGCCAACGTGCCCGGCGCGGCCGAGGATCCCCGCTTCTACGCCACCGGCGTCAGCCTGATCGCCCACATGACCAGTCCGCGCGTGCCGGCCGTGCACATGAACACCCGCTTCATCGCCACGACGAAGAGCTGGTTCGGCGGCGGCGGCGACCTGACGCCTCTGCTCGGCTACCAGCGCCAGCAGGACTTCCCGGACGCCATCGACTTCCACGCCGCCTATCAGCGCGCCTGCGACAAGTACGATCCGGCCTGGCACGCCAAGTACAAGGCCTGGTGCGACGAGTACTTCTTCCTGCCCCATCGCAACGAGCCGCGCGGGATCGGCGGCATCTTCTACGACCATCACGACAGCGGCGACTGGGAGCGGGACTTCGCCTTCACCCAGGATGTCGGCCGGGCGTTCCTGGAGATCTATCCGGACCTGGTCCGCCGCCGGATGGCCGAGGCCTGGACGGCCGACGAGCGCGAGCAGCAGCTGGTGCAGCGCGGTCGCTACGTCGAGTTCAACCTGCTCTACGACCGCGGCACGATGTTCGGCCTCAAGACCGGCGGCAACGTCGAGTCGATCCTCAGCTCGATGCCGCCGGTCGTGAAGTGGCCCTAGGGGCCTACAGGCGCATCGACAGCTCGACGTCCTCGCCGAACGGCACCGACAGGTAGCCGGCGTCCGGCGAACGCACGCGCGCCAGGTAGTCGGGCGCGTAGTCGGCGTTGTCGGCGACGATCAGCGCCCCCGGCCGCAGGCGGCTCTCCAGCAGGGCCAGGATCTCGGGATAGAGCGCCTTGGCGCCGTCCAGCAGCACGAGATCGATCGTTTCGGGCAGGTCGACGGCCAGGGTCTGCAGGGCGTCGCCCAGGCGGATCTCGACCAGGTCCGACACGCCGCCGGCCATCAGGTGCTCCTGGGCCCGCTCGGCCTTGGACGGTTCGAACTCCGTCGTGATCAGATGGCCGCCGCCGTTGTCGCGCAGGGCCGCGGCCAGGTGCAGGGTCGAGATGCCGAACGAGGTCCCAAACTCGACGATCGTCCGCGCGCCACAGCTCCGCGCCAGCATGTAGAGCAGCGCGCCGGCCTCGCGCGACACCGCCAGGGGAAACTCCTTCAGGTGGCCATAGAGTTCGAGGTATTCGGTCTTGCTGCGCATCAGGCGATCGCGCTCGGCGGCCGGAACGCCGGAGAAGACGGGGCGGGCCGTGTCGCTGAGCGTGAACAGGCGCTCCAGCAGCGGCGCCATCTTGGTCAGGGTCGTCATCAGGATCTCCAAGGCGCGTCCTTGCGCCGCCCGCAAAAATACGAACAATCCGTCGCGTTCCGATATTCGCATTAAGCCAGGCGTCCATGACCGACTACGCAAGCCCCCGGATTTCCTCGCGAAAGCAGCCGAAACAGGCCCGTTCCAGCGAGCTGGTGGCGACCATCCTGGAAGCGGCTGTTCAGGTTTTGGCCAAGGAGGGCGCGCAACGCTTCACCACCGCGCGGGTCGCCGAGAAGGCCGGGGTCAGCGTCGGCTCGCTGTACCAGTACTTCCCGAACAAGGCGGCGATCCTGTTCCGGCTGCAGAGCGACGAGTGGCGCCAGACCACCGGCATGCTGCGCGGCATTCTGGAGGATCTCGACAAGCCGCCGCTGGAGCGGCTGCGCGCCCTGGTCCACGCCTTCGTCCAGTCGGAGTGCGAGGAAGCCCAGATGCGCACGGCGCTGAACGACGCCGCCCCGCTCTATCGCGATGCGCCCGAGGCTCAGGAAGCGCGAGCGTCCGGGACCGACATCGTCCTGAACTTCATGCGCGAGGCCTTGCCTGAAGCCTCGGAAACGACACGCGTCCAGGCCGGCGACCTGATCAAGACCACGCTCAGCGAGGTCGGCAAGGCGTTTTCCGAGAAGCCTCGGACCGCCGAAGAGATCGCCGCCTATGCCGACGCCATGGCCGACATGTTCAGCGCCTATCTGGAGAGCCTCAGGCCTTCGGGCACTTAGCGCCGGTGTCGATCCACGCCTTGATCAGTTCGCCGAACTGCGCCTGGGTTCCGGGGGCGGGGACGCGACCCGCGCCAGGGTTCCAGCCCCAGCCGACCAGGTGATCCTCGGCCACGTGGTGGTGGATCTCGGCCAGCGATCGGCCGCCGTTAGTGGCGGAATTCTTGATCTGGCCGCAGATCGCGCCCAGCGACTTGCCCTGCCAAGCCATCTCGGCCGGGGCCAGGGCCCATTTCGGATCGCCCGGGATGCTCTTGATATCCTGGCCCCAGGTCGGGACGTTGGCCTGGGTGTGGCACGAGAAGCAGGGCATGCCGGCGGGCCCATGGCCACTGTCGCCCGCGACCATCGGCGGGTTGTGCGGGTGCAGGTCGTCGCCCTGGGTAGGCGCGCGCTGGACGGGATGGCAGTTCAGGCAGCGCGGGCTCTGGATCACCTTGCCGGCCTCGGTGAACAACGCGATCGACCTGGCGGTCGGGTCCTTGATCGACTGGAAGCTGGCGGCGGTCTTCAGCGCCACTGGATTGGACGCCGGCGCGGCGGGCGGGTTCGCAGCCCCGCTGGCCATCACGGCGCCAGCGGCGGCCAGCGCCCCGGCCAGGATCACGACAGTGGCGGCGCGCATGGCGTTTCTCCGGGAGGTCCCGACAGGAACGCTCCAGTTTAGGCGTCGGTTTCCTTGCCGGTTTCTTGGGCCAGGAAACGGCTGATCCAGTCGGCCATCCGGTCGCGGTCGTTTTCGGCGCTCAGGCTGACGATCGCCGCGTCGGCCTGCTCGTCGGTGAAGCGGGTCCCGCGCCGCGCCTCGATCAGGGCCTTGGCGTAGGCCGGCGAGAACTCGGGATGGAACTGCATCGAGATCGCCTTGGCGTCGTCATAGGCCAGCACCCCGTACGGCGTGAAGGCGCTGCCCGCCAACACCCGCGCGCCGGGCGGCGGCTCGATCACCTGGTCCTGGTGCGAGCCGGGCACGGCGACGTGGCGGGCGTCGTCCATCCACGGCTCATGCTCGGCCACCTCGTAGGCCTGCAAGCCCACGCCCCAGCCCTTGTCGGACTTGACGACCTTGCCGCCGAACGCCTCGGCCATGATCTGGTGGCCAAAGCACACACCGACCATCGCCGCCTCGCCCTTGGCCTCGCGCAGGAACGCCTTCAGCGGCTCGATCCAGGGCAGGGGGTCATAGACCCCGGCCGACGAGCCGGTGATGACATAGGCGTCGTTCTCGGCCGGATCGGCCGGCAGCTCGCCCTTCTGGACGTCGTAGACGCGGTAGCTGTGCTCGGGGCCCAGCAGCGCCTCGAACATCGACGCGTAGCTACCGTATTTTTCCATCAGGTCGCCCGGCGGTTCGCCGGTCTCGAGCAGGCCGATCTTCAAGACACGCCTCCGACTTTTTGCTGGGCGCGCAATTTATTCGCCGAACCGGTTCCCACTTCGGCGATTGCGCTTGGCGAACTCAGTAGACCATCCCTTGCGCGACGGCCTTGAGACGTTCGATAGCGCTGAACTTGTCCTCGATGAAGTCCTGGTCGATCCACCAGAGCTCGATCTCGCGCATCACCTCGCCGACAAGAGGCCCCTTGGGCACCCCGGCCTTCATCACCTCTTCGCCCGACAGCGGGAAGGCCGGCGGCGTCCAGGTCTCTGCCAGGGCCAGCAGCGCGCGCCATTGCGGGGCGGTGGAGTCGCGGCCCGAGCCGGCCCAGGCCAGCTTGACCCGGTCGCAAAAGGCGCGCTGGCCCAGGCCATAGACGGCGCGGCGCGCCTCGCGCGGGCTCATCCACGAGACGATGCGGGGACTTCTGCCGACCGCGTCGACGATGCGGTCGCGGACATTGTTGGGCAGGCGCAGGCGCTCGGCCAGCTCTCCGGCGACCTTGGGATCGTCAGGGATCAAGGCCGCCAGGCGCAGGTCGGGATCGTTCTCGAACAGCTGCTCGGTCTCGATGGCGACCAGGGCCTCGAAGCGGGCCAGGGACTTCACCGTGGGCAGGATCGAGGACAGCACGCTGGTGGCGGCCATCAGCCGGAAGGCCGGACGCGGATCCTCCGCGGCCAGCATCTTCATCAGCTCCTTCTGGGTGCGCTCGGCGGCGCGGCCCGAGACCATGCCCTTCAGCGCCTTGCAGGCGGCCAGGGCCTTCTGGTCGGCCTCGCCCTTGCCGTACCAGGCCTGGAACCGGAAGAAGCGCAGGATGCGCAGATAGTCCTCGCGGATGCGGGTCATCGGATCGCCGACGAACACCACCTTGCCGTCGCGGGCGTCGTTCAGCCCCTCGCCGGTCGGGTCGTAGACGCGGCCTTCGGGGTCGCCATAAAGGGCGTTGAAGCGGAAATCGCGACGCTCGGCGTCCTGGCCCCAGTCCTGGGTGAAGGCCACCACAGCCCGCCGGCCATCGGTCGAGACGTCCTTGCGCAGGGTGGTGATCTCGTAGGGCTGTCCGCCGGACAGCGCCGTGATCGTGCCGTGGTCGACGCCGGTCGGGATGGCGCGCAGGCCGGCCTGCTCCAGGGCGTCGATGACCAGGTCTGGGGTCAGGGTGGTGGCGATGTCGATGTCGTCGACCGGCTTGCCCATCACGGTGTTGCGAACGCAGCCGCCGACGAACCGCGCGCAGCCGGGATAGCCGCGCGCCTCCAGAGCGGCGATCACCGCCTTGGTCTCCGGCAGCGCCAGCCACGACGCCGCGCCGATCGATACACTACTCAAAAAACGAACTCCCCACGCTCGCGCCTCGTCCCCCCGGGCGAGGCGACATAGTTAGGCCAGGAGACCCCGTCTCCGCCAGCCGCCAACGGCTCTATTCGGAGAATTGACGACCGTTTTCGTCGTAAAGCGCCTCGTACAACGATCGAAGCATGCCCGCCGTAGCGCCCCAGATGAACCGGTCGTTCCACGGCATGGCGTAGAAGTGGCGGCGCTCGCCGGTCGGGGTCTCGCGATGCTGGCGCTGGTGGTTGGCCGGATCCATCAGGAACTCGAACGGCGTCTCGAAGACGTCGGCCACTTCCTCGGGGCTGGCCACGAACGTAGCCTTGGGATCGATGAAGCCGACCACTGGCGTGACATGGAAACCCGTCACCGTCTGATAGCCATGCAGCAAGCCCGCCAAGGTGACGAAGGCGGGGTCCAGGGCGACCTCCTCCTGGGCCTCGCGCAGGGCCGTGACCCAGGGCGTCTCGCCGGGATCGCAGCGGCCGCCGGGAAAGGCGATCTGGCCGGTGTGGCTGCGCAGGGTGTCGGACCGGCGGGTCAGCAGCACGGTCATGCCGTCCTCGTGCTCGACCAGCCCCACCAGCACCGCGGCGGGGCGCAGGGCGTGCGGATTGTCGACCTTCAGGCCCGGATTGAGGTCGAAGTCCGACTTCTGGGGATTGGCCAGGCTCGGATCATAGTCCGTGATCGGATGCAGCCGACCGGTGATCCACGCCCGGCGCTCTTCGCGCGTCATGCGAGGGCCGATCCGGGCGGCGCGATCGGGAAGAAGGCGCCGTTGGAGGTCACGCCCCACAGGTCGTCCTTGGGCGAGGCCATCTCGGCCAGTTCGTAGAAGACCGGACGGGCGATCAGGGCCTCCAGCCCACGGCGCACGTGCACATAGGGCCGCGGCTCACCGGTCTGCGGGTCGATCTCGACGCGGATCGCGTTCTCGGGCCCGGCCTCGACCGTGTCGCCGACATTGGTCTGGAAGACGAGGGCCTCGCCCACCCGGTCGACGCGGGTGGCGATGAACGGCGCGTCCTCGACGGTGATCTTCATCTTCTCGACCGGCGTGACCAGGTGATAGCCGTCGAGGTCGAGGCGCAGCACGGTCGAGAACAGCCGCACCAGGGCCTCGCGGCCGATCGGCGTGCCCTCGTGGAACCAGACTCCGTCCTTGCGGATGCGGATGTCGATCTCGCCGCAGTGGGCCGGATTCCACAGATGCACCGGCGGCAGGCCGCGTTCGCCAGCGGCCTGCGCGTTTTGGGCGGCCTTGGCGACGCCTTCTAGCCCGGCCTTGGCGGGTGCGTCGGTCATCGCTGATCAGTTAGGCCGTCCGGCCCGTCGGCTCAAGCGCCGATGGACCGGATACACCGGCGGTTCAGGCGCGCGGATCGATCGCGACCGGACCCGAGAGCCCTTCGTCGCCGCCTGACCGCAGCGGCAGGAGCAGCACGCGGCGCTGGTCCACCGGACCCGGCATGACGACGCCGGCCGTATGGGCGTTGGTGAAGCCGACTCGGCCGAAATAGGGGCCGTCGCCGACCAGCAGCACGGCGCGCCAGCCGGCGGCGCGGGCCGCCTCGACGGCCGCCTCGACCAGGGCCTGGCCCAGGCCGGCGCTGCGCTCGTCGGGATCGACGGCCAGGGGGCCGAGGAAGGCCACGGGCTCGCCGCCGATCGTCACCGGCCACAGGCGCACGCAGCCCACGGGCGCGCCGTCGCGGACGGCGACGAACGAGCAGTCCAGCAGCGGGGTGTTGCCCTCGCGCAGGCGCTCGGACGACTTGGCGAAGCGGCCGGGGCCGAACACCCGGTCGATCAGATGGATGACGGCCGCCGCCATCGCCGGGGTCTCGTGGACCAGCGGCGGATAGGACGGGGCAGGGGAAACGGTCTTTTGAACGGAGGTCATCGGCCTTCGGGAAATGCGAAAGGGCGTCGGGGGCTCCCGACGCGAAGGCGCGCGGGAGGGCTTCAGATCGTGGCGCGTTCGCGCGGCATTCGTCGAAGGCGTCGCATCGCCCAGAACCTCCAAAGGAGCGCGCGCTGTAGGGCCAAGCCTTTCTCAGGTCAATAACGTTGCGGCGCGGCGGCGGAGCCCTATGTTGCGAGCCAATGTCCGACCCAGCTAACGCAGACGCGCCCACGCCCGACACCTCTACCCGCGCCCTGTTGCGGGAACGTGACTTCCTCTTTTTTTGGGCGGCGCGGTTCGTCTCCACCCTGGGGGTGCAGATCCAGTCGGTGGCCCTGGGCTGGCAGGTCTACGCCATCGCCCGCCTGACCAAGTCGGTCGGGGAGTCGGCCTTCCTGGTCAGCATGATCGGTCTGGCCCAGTTCCTGCCGCTGTTTCTGTTGACCCTGATCGCCGGCGAGACCGCCGACCGCCGGACGCGCAAGCTGATCGTCGCCACGACCCTGGCCCTGGACGCGGTCAGCGCCGCCGTCCTGCTGACCCTGGCGTTGATGGGGTCGCACCAGCTGTGGCCGATCTTCGCCATCTCGGTGCTGTTCGGCGCCAGCCGCGCCTTCCTGTCGCCGGCCAGCAGCGCCATGGGCCCGATGCTGGTGCCCAGATCGCTGCTGCCCCGCGCCATCGCCTGGAATTCCCTGGCCTGGCAAAGCGCGTCGATCGCCGGTCCGGCCCTGGGCGGCCTGCTGTTGATCCATTCCCCGGCCGCGGCGTTCGGGACCTCGTTCGGTCTCTACCTGTCTGCCGCCCTGCTGGCCCTGGCGATCCGCAAGTCGACCAAGCCCGAGACCCAGCCCGGCTCGCGCGTTGAGCTGATCAAGGAAGGCCTGGCCTATGTCTGGAACAACAAGATCGTGTTCGGCTCGATCTCGCTCGATCTGTTCGCGGTGATCCTGGGCGGGGCCACGGCCCTGCTGCCGGTGTTCGCCAAGGACGTGCTGCACATCGGCCCCGGCGGCTTTGGCCTGCTGCGCGCGGCGCCGGCGATCGGGGCGACCGTGGTCGGCATCTATCTGGCCAGCACCCCGATCCGTCGTCACGCCGGCCGCATCATGTTCGCCGGCGTCGCCGTCTTCGGCCTGGCCACGGCGGTGTTCGGCCTGTCGAAGCTGGTCTGGCTGTCGGTGGTGGCCCTGGCCGTCCTGGGCGGCGCCGACATGCTGTCGGTCTATGTCCGCCAGACCCTGGTCCAGATCGTCACGCCCGACGCCATGCGCGGCCGCGTCGCCGCCGTCTCGGGCGTGTTCATCAGCGCTTCCAATGAACTGGGCGAGGTCGAGAGCGGCGCGGCGGCCTGGCTGCTCGGGCCCGTCGGCGCGGCGGTGTTCGGCGGCGTCGGGGCCATGGCCGTCACCGCCCTGTGGGCCTTCCTGTTCCCCGACCTGCGCAAGGCCGACCGGCTGGAGTGATCCACCTCACCCGTGAAACGGGGGAGGTGGCGCGACGCCATCGGCGTCGTGACGGAGGGGGCGTCCCCACCGTCGAAGYGCCCCCTCCGTCACGACGCGTATCCGCGCCGCGACACCWCCCCCGCTGCGCGAGGGAGGAGGAGAAACCTACAGCCCCGCCAGCCTGCGCAGCGGCTCGCCGGTCAGGCGGCGGATGATCCATTCGTCCATCGCGGCCGCGCCCAGGCTGTCATAGAAGGCGATCGACGGCGCGTTCCAGTCCAGCACCGACCACTCGAAGCGACCGAGGTTCTCGTCGACACAGCGCCGGGCGAGGTTGACCAGCAGCGCCTTACCCGCGCCAGAGCCCCGCGCCGAGGGCCGCACGAACAGATCCTCCAGCCAGATCCCATGCCGGCCGACGAAGGTCGAATAGTTGTAGAACCACAGGGCGAAGCCGACCGGCTCGCCGTCCAGCTCGGCGATGTCGGCGAAGGCGCGTGGGTTGTCGCCGAACAGGGCGCCGGCCACGTCGGCCTGCGTCGCCTCCACGGTGTCGAGCAGGTTTTCGTACTCGGCCAGATCGCGGATGAACTGATAGACCAGAGCCGCGTCGGCAGGCGTGGCGGGACGGATGGAAACGGGCATGGCGGTCTCTGCGGACTATCGGGACTTCGTTCTGGAGCAACTGGCGCCGCTGGGCCAGATCACCGCCCGCCGAATGTTCGGCGGAGTCGGCATCTATGCGAACGGCCTGTTCTTCGCCGTGATCGACGACGACGTCCTGTATCTGAAAACCGATGACGCCCTGAAGCCCGAGTTCGAGGCGGCGGGCTCGCAAGCCTTCGATCCGTTCGGCGACGGCAAGCCGATGTCCTACTGGTCCGCCCCCGTCGAGGCGCTGGACGACCAGGACCTTCTGATCGAGTGGTCGCGAAAGTCGCTCGAGGTGGCGGCCCGCAAGAAGGCCAAGGCGCGCTAGCCGATCTTCACCCCCGGCGGTGGTTCGCTGCTCTCCGGCACGAAGAAGTCCGGCATCAGGGCCGCGGCGGGATCCACCTTGTACTGATCGAAGTCGCGCACGCCCTCGCCGTACAGGAAGGTGTCGTCGATCAGGAAATTGCCGCTGAATTCGCGCGCGGGCTTGTTGAAGATCGCGTGGGCCGCGTCGGCCATGATCTCGACCGTCCGGCAGTGGCGCAGGCCTTCCTCGCCGGCCAGGGCGAACTGGATGGCGGCGGTGGCGATGCCGGTGCGGGGCCACAGGGCGTTGAAGGCGATCCCGTCGCTCTTGAACTCCTCGGCCATGCCCAGCACGCACATCGACATGCCGAACTTGGCCATGGTGTAGGCCACGTGCGGCCCGAACCAGCGTGGCGACATGTCCAGCGGCGGCGACAGCATCAGCACGTGCGGGTTCTGCGCCTTCTTCAGGTGCGGGATGCAGGCCTTGGAGGTCAGGAACGTGCCGCGCGTGTTGATCTGGTGCATCAGGTCGTAGCGCTTCATGTCGGTCGACAGCGTCCCGGTCAGCGAGATGGCCGAGGCGTTGTTCACGCAGATGTCGATGCCGCCGAACTGGGCGACGGCCTTCTCGACCGCGTCCTGGACGCTGGCCTCCTCGCGGACGTCGACCACCAGCGGCAGGGCCTGGCCGCCGGCCGCCTCGATCTCCTTGGCGGCGGTGTAGATGGTGCCGGGCAGCTTGGGATGGGCCTCGGCGGTCTTGGCGGCGATGACGATGTTGGCCCCGTCGCGGGCCGCCCGCAGGGCGATGGCCAGGCCGATGCCGCGCGAGGCGCCGGTGACGAATAGCGTTTTACCCTTGAGGCTCATACGGGTTCTCCACGCGCTTTGATCAGGCCGACGCCGGCCGCGACGAAGCCGAGGATGAAGCTCATCTTCGCCACGTGCGCGACGGGACCGTGATCCTTCAGAAGCAGGCCGGCAAGGCCGATGACCAGGGCCGCGATCCAGAGACCGGCGGCGAGGCGGAACACCTTGGCCCGCAGTAGCGCCACCGCCCAGACGACCATGCCGATCGACCAGAGGCTGGAGGCGATCATGTACGAGGCCTCGCCGAAGATCTTGGCCGAAGACGTGCGCACCAGCATCACGCCCAGCAGGGCCAGGACGAAGCCGACCAAGGCCAGTGGGCCGGTCGCGCGGGCGGTGACCGACCGCACGCCCAACATGCCGAAGAGCAGCAGCAGGTCGATGGTCGCGTAGACGAGGTGCGGCTGCGGCTCGACCAGCCGCGGATAGATGAGGAACGGCGCGGCGATGTCGATGGCCGCGCCGGCCAGGGTCGCGGCGCCGGCGAGGCGTAGAACCGAGTCCCGCTCCATCAGGCGCCGGCGCCGGTGGTCTTCACCGACAGGTCCCACAGGCGGTCGGCCGCCTCGGGATCCAGCGCGTGGGGCATGACGCCGTTCCAGGGGCGTTCTTGGCTCCAGGCGACCGCCTGTTTGCAGTCTTCCAGATAGAGGCCGCCCACGCCCTCCAGCGCATCGCCGACAGCGGCCCAGACGCTGGTGGCCGCGCCCTGCTCGGTGGTCTTGAAGCCCTCGCGCGGCTTGTCGTTCTCGTCCAGCCAGCCCATGGCCCGCTGCTCGTCCAGGGTCATGTGCCGCTGCAGCGGGGTCATGATCCCGCCGGGCATGACGGCGTTGGCGTTGACGCCCTGGTCCCTGAACCGCTTGTCGAAGCCGACCGCGAACAGGCTGTTGGCGGTCTTGGCCTGGCCGTAAGACTCCCACTTGTCGTAGGGCCGGGTCTCGTAGTTCGGGTCATCGAAGTTCACGCCCGAGCGCCGGTGGCCGATCGAAGACAGCGACACCAGCCGCGAGGCCTTGCCGCTGGCCTTGGTCCCCGCGACCAGGTTCGGGGCCAGCAGCACCGACAGCAGGAAGTGGCCGAAATGGTTGGTCCCGATCTGCATCTCCAGCCCGTCGGCGGTGCGCGATAGAGGGCAGGCCATGACGCCGGCGTTGTTGATCAGGATGTTGATCGGCCGGTCGCCCCACAGATGGGCGAAGTGGCGGATCGCCTCGAAGCTCGACAGGTCGAGCATGGCGAAGCTGGTTCGCTTCAGCCCGACGCCGAGATTGATTTCGTTGGCGACCTCTTCGCCCAGCTCCGGCTTGCGGGCGGCGATGATCACCTCGGCGCCCGCCTCGGCCAGGGCCCTGGCGGTCTCGACGCCGATGCCGGTGGCCGCGCCGGTGACGATGGCGACCTTGCCCGACAGGTCATGACCCGCGACGACCTCGCGCGCCGTCGATTTCGGTCCGAAGGGCGAGGTGATGCGATCGCTCATGATGTTCCTCCCGTAGTTTTTGTTGTGCTTGGAACGCTACAGCTGGATGGCGCAAATCCCCAGGGCGATGGCCAGGCATAACGGCCCGTAGGCGCGACGGTTCAGCCGCCAGAACGGCGTACCTTCGGCATAGCGGAAGACCGGCGGGATATAGGTCACCAGTCCCCGGCCGGCGAACACGGCGAACAGGACCCAGCGCGCGGCCTGCAGCAGCGGCTCCAAGGGCGGCGGCGGAAAGATCGTCGCCAGCACCAGGCTGCCGCCGGTCGCCAAGGCCAGGGCGACCGCCGTGCTGGCTGGCAAGCTCGGCGCCTTCATGCCGCGCGTGCGGCCAACCACGTGCTCGACCATCGAGGCCTCGTCGTGGCCCGGCCAGCGTCCGCCAAATCCCCAGTAGAGGTGGACGGCCGCCAGCAGGAACAGGACCCCCGCGACCAGCAGGGTCAGCAACACGCCTAGCCGACCTGGCTGAAGTCGGGCGCCCGGCGCTCGGCGAAGGCCATGAAGGCCTCGCGCGCCTCGGCGGTCTGCAGGCGGGCGGCGAATTCGGCGCCTTCGGTGTCCATTAGGGCGGCGATCTTCTCGGCGTCGCGCATCAGGCGCTTGGTGACGGTCAAGGCGCCCAGTGGCCGCTTGGCCAGTTGGTCGGCGGCGGCGCGGGCGCGGGCCCGCAGGTCCGAGAGCTCGGCCGCGCCGTTGGCGATGCCCCAGGCCACGGCGGTGCCGCCGTCGATCGCCTCGCCCAGGGCGAACATGGCGTAGGCGCGGGCGTGGCCGATGCGGGCCGGCAGCAGCCAGCTGGAGGCCGCTTCCGGCACCAGGGCCAGGTTGACGAACGGGGTGGTCAGGCGCGCGTCCGGGGTCACGAACACCAGATCGCAATGCAGCAGCATGGTCGTGCCGACGCCCACGGCCTGGCCCTGGACGGCGGCGACCAGCGGCCGGGTGGCGTTGGCCAGGGCCTTCAGGAAACGGATCACATGGCGTTCGCCCGTGAAGGCGCCCGTGGCCTGGGCCGCGAAGTCCTGCAGGTCGTTGCCGGCCGTGAAGCTGTCGCCGTCGGCCTGGAGGACCACGACGCGCACCGCCGGATCCCGCTCGGCGGCCTCCAGGCTGTCGGCCAGCACGCCGTACATGGCGTTGGACAGGGCGTTCTTCTTTTCCGGACGCGCCAGGGTGAGGGTCATCACGCCGGCGTCGATCTCGACCTTGACCTGATCGGTCATCACGAATCTCCCTTGGGGAACTTGGTCTGCAGGCTGGAGAGCCAGCGCGCGACCACGCCGATCTCTTCGTCGGTGAAGCCCTCGGTCAGGTGGGCGTTGATCCCATCGAGACCGGCCTTGGCGTCCTCGCGGGCGGCGCGGCCCTTGTCGGTCAGGTACAGGCGCATGGCCCGGCCGTCCTTGGGATCGGCGCGGCGCTCGACCAGCTCGGCGCGGGTCATGCGGTCGATCAGGCCGGTCATGGCCGAAGGGGCCAGGTCGAGGGCGTCGGCCGCCTCACCGATCAGGGCGCCGTTCTGGTCGCCCAGGAAGAACAGCACCCCCGACTGGGCGGCGGTCAGCCCGCCCTTGGCGGCCATCTTGCCCTCGATCCAGCGCTGGACGCGCCGTTGGCCGGCATTGAGCAGGAAGATGAGGCGGCGGTCGGGAGGCACGGACATGGCGGCCAGACTATGTTTCGCGTGCGAAATGTCAAACGTCTGTTTCTTGCCTTGCCTTGAGATCAGCCGGGCTCGACTCCGCGACGTACCAGGCGACGCCTTCGCCATCGACCTCACGCCGGATGCGACCTCGGCCGATCAGGCAGTTGAGGTGCGCCAGCGCCTCTCCCGTGGCCATGCCCAGCAGATCCGGGCCGATCGGCCGCGCGAACAGGGCCCCGAACGTGTCGACCGCCCGCTTGGGCTCGGCCAGCTTCTTTTCCAGGCGCGAGAGGCCGCGCTCGTGGCCGGCGATCAGGGCGTCGATCCGGGTGTGCAGGCCCTCGAACGGATCATTGTGGGCCGGCAGGACGATGACGTCGTCGGGCACGGTGGCCTTCACCTTGGCCAGGGACCGCAGCCAGTCGCTCAGCGGATCGGCGTCGGGCTCGGTCGGGAAGACCGAGACGTTCGACGAGATGCGCGGCAGCACCTGGTCGCCCGAGATCAGCAGGTTCAGCTCGGGCGACCAGAGACAGGCGTGGTCGGGCGAGTGCCCTTGTCCGGTCACCACCCGCCAGGTCTTACCGCCGATCTCGAAATCCTCGCCGTCGCTGAGCCGGCGATAGCTGTCGGGCAGGGCGTAGATCGCCTTGCCGAAGCCGCCGAAGCGGGCCTTGTAGTTCTCGATCGCGTCCTCGTCCCAGCCGGCGGCGCGGAAGAACTTCACCCCATCCTCGGGGGCCTCGCGCCCGGTGTCGGCGACCAGCATCCGGCATTGGAAGTATTCCAGCCGGGTCATCCAGAGCCGGCAGTCGAACTTGCGGGTCATCCAGCCGGCCAGCCCGACATGGTCGGGATGCAGGTGCGTGCAGATCACCCGGGTGATCGGCTTGCCGCCCAGGGCGCCGGCGAAGGCGTCTCGCCAGGCCTGGCTGGTCTCGCGGGTCTGGACGCCGGTGTCGACGACGGCCCAGCCCTCGCCGTCGGCGATCGCCCAGACGTTGATGAACTGCAGCGAACCGCCCAGCGGCATCCGCAGCCACAGGACGCCGGGCCCGACCTCGACCGCTTGGCCCGAACCGGGCTCCGGCGCGGTCTCGAACGGATAGACCAGCCGCGCTTTGCGCGGCTGTTCGGTCGCTTCATCCTCGAATCCGTCGCGCATTTCGTCCCCTCCAGAGGCCGTTCAACCGGCGCTTGTCGTTGATCCAACCCATTTTTTGCCCTCGAGGGCAGTCATCATCGCGCCCAGGTCGGACGGTATCTTGACCCCTGATACAAGCGCGCGTTTATGTCCGCGCGAGGAACTTACCCAGGAGACATTTCCCATGAGGCCTTTTGCGATCGGACTGACGGCCGCGCTCGCGCTCGCCATTCTGACCCCTGCCGTCGTCATCTCGGCGCAGAAGGAAGAGAAGGGCAAGCCCCCCGCTGTCGACGCCAAGGCGCGCGAAACGGGTATGAAGGAAGCCCCGACGCTCATCCAGGCCAGCGGCGCCGGCTGCACGGTCTCGGATGCCCGCTTCATCGGCGAAGGCCAAGTGGACATTCCCGACGCCGCCGCCTCAGCGGCCATTTCCAAGGCTGCGAAGGACCAGTTGAACGGCGACAAAGACGGCCTAGCCAAGCTCAAAGGGAAGCTCAAGGAGAAGGTTCGCTACTACGAAGTCGCCTGTAACGAGGGCATGGGCTTCGCGATGATCGCCAAGAAGGACGTGGCTAACGTGGCTCCGCAGGTCTTCACCTGCCTCGAGTCGAGCCAGCCCGGGCCCGACGGCAAGGTCGGCGGCCTGGCCTGCGTGCTGCCCGGCAACGCCAACCCCGGCGCGGGCCTGGCCCCGTTCGTCAAGAAGGGCGGCGTGACCTGCGATATCGAGAACACCCGCGCCATCGGCTCGGGCGCCAAGAACTCGTACTTCGAAGTCGCCTGCAAGGGCGGCGCCGGCTACGTGGTCCAGACCGTCGCGCCGCTGAACATCAGCGGCGAAGTCACCGTCAACAGCTGCCTGCTCTACGAGGAAGGCGGCAATGTGAGCTGTAAGCTGACCAACCGTCAGACCCAGCTCGCGGTGGTCGACACCCTGAACGGCGCCGCCAAGGCCGCCGGCACGGCCTGCGACATCAAGGACAAGCGCTACATCCTGAGCACCAAGGTCGACAACTATTACGAAGTCGCCTGCCAGGACGGTAAGGGCTACGTGTTCCAGCAGACAGCGACCACCGGCGCCTTCGCCCGCGCCATCCCCTGCGCCCAGGCCGGCTTCGTTGGCGGCGGCTGCACGCTGACCGACGCCGTCGCTGCTCTGACCGAGCAGGCCGGCTTCTACGGCAAGCTGGCGGCCAAGGCCGGTTTCCCCTGCGACGTCGAGAAGTACGGCATGTTGCCGACCAACGACCCGAAGAAGGAAATCGTCGAGCTGAAGTGCAAGGGCAACGACGCCGGCGCCATCGCCGTGTTCACCGCCACCACCGGCACGGTCTATGACTGCGTCACGGCCGAGCTGAACGGCTTCCGCTGCAGCTTCACCAAGAAGGACCCGCAGTACGCTCGCCTGACCAAGGATCTGGTCGGCTTCAACAAGGCGTCCTGCCAAGTCTCGGAGGCTCGCATCATCGGCGCCACCGACACCGAGGGCTTCGTCGAAGTGGCCTGCTCGGACGGCCTGCCCGGCTGGGTGCTGGGCTATCCGATCGGCGTCGCCAAGCCGGCGGCCAAGGAGTTCCTCTCCTGCGCCCAGGCCAAGGGCATCGGCGGCGGCTGCAAGCTGCCGACCAACAAGGTCAAGGGCTGATCCAGCTCTAGCCGTAAGGTCCTGAAGAACGAGGCCCGCCGGAGCGATCCGGCGGGCCTTTTTCTTTACCCCATCGCCGCCTCGATCAGCCGAGGGCCGGGCGTCGCCATGGCCCGGGCGAAGGCGTCGTCGAAGGCCTCGGCGGTCTCGACCCGCTCGGCGGCCACGCCCATGCCCTGGGCGATCGCCACCCAGTCCAGGCGCGGATCCCCCAGGTCCAGCAGCCGGGAGGCCGCCGGGCCCGGATTGCCGGCCCCGGTGCGACCCAGCTCGATGCTCAGGATACGGTAGGCGTGGTTGGCGAACACCACGACCGTCACGTCCAGCCTCTCCCGCGCCATCGTCCAGAGGCCTTGCGCCGTGTACATGCCCGCCCCGTCGCCGGTCAGGGCCAGCACCTTGCGGTCCGGGCAGGCCACCGCCGCGCCGATCGCCAGCGGAATCCCTTGGCCGATCGCGCCGCCGGTCAGGGACAGCCAGTCGTGGGCGCGGGCGGCGCGGGTCTGGGTGAAGATCGGCAGGCCGGCGGTCACCGCATCGTCCGAGATCACCGTCTCCGCCGGCATGTGCCGCGCCAGCGCGGCGCCGATCGCCCAGGCGTCCAGACGGCCGGCGGGCGCTTCGGGCGCGGCATAGGCCTCGATCGTTCCGTGCGCCGGCGCGCCGACCGCATCGGCCAGGGCGTTCAGGGCCGCGGCGGCGTCGACCTCGCGGCCGCACAGGGTCTCGACCGAGCAGCCCTCGGGCACCAGCACGCTGGGCCGGTCCGGATAGGCGAAGAAGGCGACCGGGCGCTGGGTCGAGACCAGCACCATCAGGTCCACGCCCTCCAGCGCCTTCAGGGCCTGCTCGGCGAAATAGGGCAGCTTGTCGGGGCGGAACCGGCCCTCGCCGCGCGCCTGGCGGGCGGTGAAGGTGTCGGTCAGCACGCGAACGCCATGGGCGGCCAGGCGTCCGGCCGCCGCCAGCGCGGCTTCGTCACAGGCGCCAGAGCCCAGCAACAGCACCGGCGTCTTGGCGAAGGCCAGAGCCCGGGCGACGCCCTCGACGGCGGCCTTGTCGGGCTGGGCGAAGGCCGGCGGCGTGACGACGGGCCCCTTTACCGTCGCCTCGTTCCAGGCGCTGTCGGCCGGCAGGACCAGACAGGCGTTGCCGCCGGGTGTCCCATAGCTGGCGACGATGGCTTCGGCGGTCAGCGGCCCGACGCTGTCGGCGCACTCAGCCGACTTGACCCAGAGCGAGTTGGGCCCGGCCAGGGCGGCGATGTCGCTGTTCAGCGGGGCGTCGAAGCCGCGGTGATAGGTGGCGTGGTCGCCGATGACGTTGACGATCGGGGTGTACGCCCTCCGGGCGTTATGCAGGTTGGCCGCGCCGTTGGCGTAGCCTGGCCCCAGGTGCAGCAGGGTGCAGGCCGGCCTGCCAGTCATGCGGCCATAGCCGTCGGCCGCCCCGGTCGCCACGCCCTCGAACAGGCACAGCACGCTGCGCATGCGCGGCTCGCGGTCCAGGGCGGCGACGAACTGCATCTCGCTGGTGCCCGGATTGGCGAAGCACGCGGTGACGCCGTTGTCGGCCAGGGTGGTGATCAGGGCGTCGGCGCCGTTCATGTTTCGCTCCTAAATTCCTTCGTCATCCCGGCCGCAGCGTAGCGGAGAGCCGGGACCCAGGGGCCGCCGCCCCGTCGCTGGCCCCTGGGTCCCGGATCGGCCTCCGGCCGTCCGGGATGACGAGCTAGATGAAGACCAGGATTTCCCCGTCCGGCGTTTCCGCGAACAGCCGCGCCAGCTCGGTCGGCCGTCGTTCCCGCGCCAGGGCCTGGTTGATATAGCCCTTGTCGGTCAGCTCGCCGCTGGCCGCGTCGGGGGCGCCGTCCAGGATCAGGGCCCGGACCACCTTGCCGCCGCCGCCCTTGGCCGAGCCGTTCAGCCGCGCCAGCCCCGCGACGATCGCCGCCTTCACGGTCGACCGGTCGCCCAGATGGTCGCAAGCCTTTGTGTCGAGGAACAGCATCAGGCCGACGCCCTGCTGGCCCTCGCCGCAGACCACCGCGTCTGAGACCAGGCCGCCGATCGCCGACACCGCTGCCACCCGCAGGGCCCCGGCCGCCACGAAGGTCCCACTCGCCAGCTTGAAGTTCTCGACCAGCCGCCCGTCGAACACCAGGCCCGCCGCCGGGTCTTCCGGATCGGCGAGCCGCGCGGCGTCGCCCAGGCGGTAGAAGCCGTCCTCGTCAAAGGCCTGGGCCGTCGCTTCCGGCTGGTCCAGATAGCCGGGCGAGACCTGCGGCCCCTTCACCCGGATCTCGAACTTGCCGCCATCGCCGCCCCTCACTCCATTTGGGGGAACGAGCTTCACCGACGTGCCCGGCGTCGGCAGGCCGACCATCCCCGAGCGGGCGTTCAGCCAGTGGATGTTGCAGGCGGTCGGACCGGTCTCGGTGGCGCCATAGCCGGCCGCGAAGGTGATCCGTTCACCGATCGTCCGCACCGCCACGGCCTGAACGCGGTCGAGGATCGACTGGGCCATCGATGCGCCGCCGTACTGCAGCACCCGGACCTTCTCGAAGAACCTGGCCGCCAGGGCGTGGTCGCGCTCCAGCTCGCCGACCAGCATGCCCCAGCCGGCCGGCACCATGTTGTGATAGGTCGTGGCGACCTCGCGCAGGTTGCGCAGGGTCTCGGCAAAGCGGCCGGGCGTGGGCTGGCCGGCGTCGATGTACAGGGTTCCGCCCCGGTGCAGCACCATGTGCAGGATGGCGTTGGCCCCCAGGCTGTGGCTCCAGGGCGCGGAATTGACCAGCACCGGCGGCTCTGGATCGGCGTAGCAGGCCTCGATCTGGGCGGCGTTGAGCGCGATGTTGGCATGAGTGCAGACCACGGCCTTCGGGCGGCCCGTGGAGCCGGAGGTCAGCAGCAGCTTGGCGACGTCGTCAGGCTGAGCGATCGGCGACAGCGGCGCGCTGTCCAGCAGGGCTTCGAAGGGGATGTCGCCGGCTCGCGCTTGGCGGCTGGCCACCACCGGCAAGCCGGCCAGGAAGGGCGCGGCCAGGGCGTCGCCGAACGCCTCGGCGTCGTCGGCATAGACAGCGGCGGGCTTCAGCCGTTCGACCGCGTGCGCGAGGCGGGTCAGGTCGGCGCCCTTCAGGCCATACTGCGGCGAGACCGGCGCGGCGGGCGCGCCCAGGCTCATGGCGGCATAGGCGATCAGGGCGTGGTCGATACCGTTGCGAGCCAGGATCAGTAGCGGTTGGCCGCGCGACAGGCCCAGGCTCGCGAGCCCGCCGGTCAGGGCCTCCACGCGGGTCCTGGCTTCGGCATAGGTCACCGTCCGCCAGCCTTCCCCGTCTCGTTCGGCCAACCAGATCCGGTCCGGCGCCTCGGCCGCCCAGCGCGCCAGCGGCGCGGTGGTCGTTCGCACCGCGTCCGAATAGGGCATGGGATTGCGCAGGATCAGCGTGTCGCCACGACGCTTTACCTCCAGCGCGCGAGGCGCGTAACGGGCGTCGCGGAAAGGCGCGGTGTTGGAGGTCGATCCGTCCATGACGTCACTTATGTCGCGCCTCATACGACTGTTCAATCACTTGCCCCCTCCGCGCTGCGCGCTCCTCCCCCGGAGGGGGAAGAAGGCCGTCGTGCGAACCTTCCGCCCCCTCCCGGGGGCGGACGGCCGCGAAGCGGCCAGGTGGGGGCAAGGAACATCGGCCTCACGCGGCTCGCCGCTGAAGGGATGGAAAGGGACGCGGAGCGCCGGACGCCGTCCGGAGTGYGAGTAGTTTGATACCGTTTCGACGAAGCCCGACGCTCCGCGCGACCGTTATTCGCCAGCGTCCCGCCGGGTGGCCCTGTTCAGGCCTTACCGGGACCCGGGTTCCTCCGTTTCCGGAAGATCCCAGAG
>NZ_JBFUJD010000024.1:0-59109 GCF_056401555.1 Caulobacter sp. P4_E5 | reverse complement strand
CGGCTCCGCTGATATCTCGTCTGGCCAAAAAATAGTCCCTTGCGTTCCAAGATTCTTTGAGTATGTTCCGCGCCTCGCCGCCAAGGCACGCAAGTGCTTCGGACCGAGCGGGCGCATAGCTCAGTTGGTAGAGCAGCTGACTCTTAATCAGCGGGTCGTAGGTTCGAATCCTACTGCGCCCACCATTCTCTCTGAAAATCAGTAGGTTGACGAGGCCGCGCAAGCGGCCGAGCGCCTCTGTGCGTCATGCGTATATTCTACACGATACGGCGGCTTTCCGACAGCCAAGCGGAGCCTTATCGCGGCGAGATCATTTCAGACCTGAAAACCGGCGCACACGTTCGGCCTCTACGGGTCGGAAGACCGTCTGCTTATCGACGGCTCTCCAGGGTCGGCCTGTCGCCGCCCGTTCACGCCGCGCCCGTTCGTGGCTGACTCGAAGGCTGACGATGACCGACACCCCGCGCACGCCCCCGCGCCGCCGGACGCTGATCCTCGGCGGGCTGATCGCCATCCTCGCCCTGGTCGGCGTCGTCTGGCTGGCCTGGACGCTACTGCACGGCGACCAGGGCGAAGGCGGCGGCGGTCCGGGAGGTCCGGGCGGCGGGTTTGGCGGCGGCGGCGGCCGACGCGGTCCGGCCAGCACCGTGGCGGTCGCCGCGGCCACGACCACCGATCTTCCGATCATCATCGACGCACTGGGCACGGTGAAACCCGCCGCGACGGTCACCGTGCGGCCGCAGGTCTCGGGCGTGATCACCCAGGTGCTGTTCCGCGAGGGCCAGGTGGTCCAGCGCGGCCAGACCCTGGTCCAGATCGATCCTCGTCCCTATCAGATGGCCCTGCTGCAGGCGCAGGGAAACCAAACCCGCGACGAGGCCCAGCTGGCCGCCGCCCGCCTGACGCTGTCGCGCTACCAGACCCTGCTGGCTCAGGACTCGATCGCCCGCCAGGAGGTCGACACCCAATCCGCGACCGTCAAGCAGCTGGAAGGGACGGTGATGTCCGACCGCGCCGCCGTCGGTACGGCGCGGCTCAATCTCGGCTTCGCCCGCATCGTCGCGCCCGTCTCGGGCCGCGTCGGCCTGCGGGTGACGGACGTCGGCAACTATATCGGCGCGGGCGACGCGAACGGGGTGGCGGTGATCACCACGGTCTCGCCGATCGATGTCGAGTTCACCGTCCCGCAGGACGACGTGCCGCGCATCGCCGCCCGCCAGGGCCGCGCCAACGTTCCGGTCACGGCGCTGGACCGCACCCGCACCCAGACCCTGGACCGCGGGACCTTCTCGACCCTCGACAACCTGGTCGACACCGGCACGGGCACGGTGAAGGCCAAGGCGCGCTTCCCGAACACGGCCAATGCCCTGTTCCCCAGCCAGTTCGTCAATGTCCGCATGGAGCTGGACACCATCAAGGGCGCGGTCGTCGTCCCCGCCACCGCCGTGCGCCAGAGCAGCGACGGGTCGTTCGTCTGGCTGCTGAACGCCGACAGGACCGTCTCCAAGACTCCGGTGAAGACCGGCCAGGCCACGGGCGTCCAGGTGCAGATCACCGACGGGCTCAAGGCCGGCGACAAGGTCATCACGGAGGGCGGCGACCGCCTGCGCGACGGCGGCAAGGTCCAGCTGCCCGGCGCGCGTCCGCAAGGCCAGGGCAAGGGTGAAGGCAAGGGTCAGCGTCGCCATCGCGACGGCGCCCAAGGGGCCGGCCAGGGCGGCGGTGAAAGCCGTCGTCAGCGTTCGGAATAAGTCCCGCGATGAACCCCTCGCGCCCCTTCATCCAGCGGCCGGTCGCCACGGCCCTGTTCATGGCCGCCATCGTCCTGGCGGGTCTGGTCGGTTTCCGCCTCCTGCCGCTGTCGGCCCTGCCGCAGGTCGATTATCCGACCATCCAGGTCCAGACCCTCTATCCGGGCGCCAGCCCCGAGGTGATGAGCCAGACCGTCACCGCCCCGCTGGAACGCCAGCTGGGCGAGATGTCGGGCCTGGCGCGGATGAGCTCGGTCAGCACGGCCGGCGCATCGGTGATCACCCTGCAGTTCAATCTGGGCGAGACGCTGGACGTCGCCGAGCAGGAGGTGCAGGCCGCCATCAACGCCAGCGGCTCCTTGCTGCCAGCCGACCTGCCCGCGCCGCCGGTCTATGCCAAGGTCAATCCGGCCGACGCGCCGGTCCTGACCCTGGCGATCACCTCCGACACCCTGCCGCTGACCGAGGTGCAGAACCTGGTCAACACCCGCCTGGCGCAGAAGATCAGCCAGGTCTCGGGTGTCGGCCTCGTGTCGCTCTCGGGCGGCCAGCGGCCCGCCATGCGCATCCAGGCCGACACCCAGGCCATGGCCAGCTACGGCCTCACCCTGTCGGACGTGCAGACGGCGATCAGCAACAGCAACGCCAACAGCGCCAAGGGCAGCTTCGACGGCCCGACCCGCAGCTACACGATCAACGCCAACGACCAGTTGCTCAGCGTCGACGACTACCGCTCGCTGATCGTCAGCTACAAGGACGGCGCCCCGATCCGCCTGTCCGACATCGCCCAGGTCGTCGAGAGCGCCGAGAACACCCGCCTGGGCGCCTGGGCCGACAAGACCCCGGCCATCATCGTCAACGTCCAGCGCCAGCCCGGCGCCAACGTCATCAAGACCGTCGACGCCATCAAGGCCAAGCTGCCTGAGCTGCAAGCCGGCCTGCCCGCCACCCTGGACGTCAAGGTTCTGGCCGACCGCACCACCGGCATCCGCGCCTCGGTGCACCACGTCGAGATCGAGCTGCTGTTGGCCGTTGTGCTGGTGGTGCTGGTGATCTTCTTCTTCCTGCACAGCCTGCGCGCCACGGTGATCGCCAGCCTGGCCGTGCCGATCTCGCTGATCGGCTCGTGCGGGGTGATGTACCTGTTGGGCTTCAGCCTCAACAACCTCAGCCTGATGGCCCTGACCATCGCGACCGGCTTCGTCGTCGACGACGCCATCGTGATGATCGAGAACATCACCCGCCACCTCGAGAAGGGCGAGAAGCCCATGGAGGCGGCGCTGAAGGGCGCGCGCGAGATCGGCTTCACGATCATCTCGCTGACTATCTCGCTGATCGCGGTGCTGATCCCGCTGCTGTTCATGGGCGACGTGGTCGGGCGGCTGTTCCGCGAGTTCGCGATCAGCCTGGCCATCACCATCCTGATCTCGGCCGTCGTCTCCTTGACCCTGACCCCGATGCTGTCGGCCCGCTGGCTGTCCTCGCATCCCGAGCAGGAGTCCAAGGGGATCAGCCGCAAGGCCCAGGACCTGTTCGAGCGCGTCGAGGCCCGTTACGAGACCGCCTTGGCCTGGGTTCTGGAGCGTCAGGCCGCGACCTTGATCGTCGCCGTCGCCACGCTCGTCCTGACCGCCGTGCTCTACCTGGTCATCCCCAAGGGCCTGTTCCCGACCCAGGACACCGGCCAGCTGCAAGGCCGCACCGAGATGGCCCAGTCGGTGTCGTACGAGCGCATGTCGACCCTGCAGCAGCAGGCGGCCGAGGCGATCCTGTACGACCCGGCCGTCGAGAACGTCGCCTCGTTCATCGGCGTCGACGGCGCCAACAACGCCATGCTCCACACCGGCCAATTGCAGATCAACCTGAAGCCCAACCGCTCGGGCTCGCAGGAGCAGATCATGCAGCGGCTGCGCGAGCGCGTGGCCAACGTCGCCGGCGTCACCCTCTACCTGCAGCCCACCCAGGACCTGACCATCGACGCCGAGACCGGCCCGACCCAATACCGCCTGTCGCTGGAAGGCGCCGACACCGCCACGATCAAGGAATGGGCCGGCAAGCTGACCGCTCAGCTGGCCAAGGTGAAGGCTGTCCGCAACGTCTATTCCGACGCCTCCGCGACGGGTCAGGCCGCCTTCGTCGACATCGACCGCGACACCGCCGCCCGTCTTTCCATTACGGCCTCGGATGTCGACGATGCACTCTACAGCGCCTTCGGCCAGCGGATCGTCTCGACCATCTTCACAGAGACCAACCAGTACCGGGTGATCCTGGAAGCCAAGCCCGGCGTCCTGACCGACCCGACCACCCTGGGCAATCTGAACCTGAAGACCGGCGGCGGCTTGCCCACGCCGCTGGCGGCGTTCTCGACGATCAAGACCCAGCAGTCACCGCTGCAGGTCACCCACGTCGCCCAGTTCCCGGCCACGACGATCGGCTTCGACACCGCCCCCGGCGTCTCACTAGGCCACGCGGTCGACGAGATCCGCAAGGCCATGAAGGCGATCGACATGCCCGCCTCGGTGACCCACACCTTCCTGGGCGCGGCGGGGGCCTATCAGAACTCGCTGTCGAACCAGCTGTGGCTGATCCTGGCGGCCGTGGTCTGCGTCTACATCGTATTGGGCGTGCTCTACGAGAGCTACATCCACCCGCTGACCATCCTGTCGACCCTGCCCTCGGCGGGAGTCGGGGCGCTGCTGGCCCTGTGGATCACCGGCAACGACCTGGGCGTCATCGGGATCATCGGCATCATCCTGCTGATCGGCATCGTCAAGAAGAACGCGATCATGATGATCGACTTCGCGATCGACGCCGAGCGCGAGCAAGGCAAGTCGCCGCACGACGCCATCTTCCAAGCCGCCATCCTGCGCTTCCGGCCGATCCTGATGACCACCCTGGCGGCCCTGTTCGCGGCCATCCCGCTGATGCTGGGCTTCGGCGAAGGCGCAGAGCTGCGGCGGCCGCTGGGCATCGCCATCTTCGGCGGCCTGCTGCTAAGCCAGCTGCTGACCATGTTCACGACCCCGGTCGTCTACCTGGCCTTCGACCGCCTGGCGCCCGCCGGCCGGCGCCGGGCCGCCGATGAGGGCCCGCACGGCGACCGGATCGATCCCGAGCCGATCCCGGGGGCGCCGTCGTGAACCTGTCCGGACCCTTCATCCGGCGGCCGGTCGCCACCATCCTGCTGACCCTCGGCGTCGCCATGGCGGGCATCGCGGCCTTCTTCGTCCTGCCGGTCTCGCCCCTGCCGCAGGTGGATTTCCCGACCATCTCGGTGTCGGCCAACCTGTCCGGCGCCAGCCCCGAGACCATGGCCTCCAGCGTCGCCACGCCGCTGGAACGCCGGCTGGGCGTGATCTCCGGCGTCAACGAGATGACCTCGCAGAGCTCCAACGGCTCGGCGCGGGTCACCTTGCAGTTCGACCTGAACCGCAAGATCGATGGCGCCGCGCGCGAGGTGCAGGCCGCGATCAACGCCGCTCGCGCCGACCTGCCGGCGACGCTGCGCAGCAACCCGACCTATCGCAAGATGAACCCGTCCGACGCGCCGGTGATCATCCTGGCCCTGACGTCCGACACCAAGACGCCCGGCCAGATCTACGACGCGGTCTCCAATGTCGTGGCCCAGCGCCTGGCCCAGGTGACCGGCGTGGGCGATGTCGAGATCGGCGGCGGCTCGCTCCCGGCGGTGCGGATCTCGGCCAACCCGTTCCTGCTGAACAAGTACGGCGTGGCCATGGAGGACGTCCGGGCGGCGATCCAGTCGGCCAACGCCAATCGGCCCAAGGGCGCGCTGGAGGGCGCCGGCCAACGCTATCAGGTCTACACCACCGGCGCGGGCCGCAAGGCCGCCGACTATGCCGGCCTCGTGGTGGCCTGGCGCGGCGACGCTCCGATCCGGCTGTCCGACGTGGCGGATGTCACCGACAGCGTCGCCGACACCCGCACCCTGGGCCTGTTCAACGGCAAGCCGGCGATCATCGTGCTGATCACCGCCCAGCCCGGGGCCAACATCATCCAGACGGTCGACAGCGTCCGCGCCACCCTGCCCGAGCTGCGCGCCCAGCTGCCGGGCGACATCAGCGTGGCGGTGGCCAGCGACCGCACCAACTCGATCCGCGCCTCGCTGCACGAGATCGAGGTCACCCTGCTGATCTCGATCATCCTGGTGATCGTGGTGGTCAGCGTCTTCCTGCGCAGCGCCCGCGCCACCTTCATCCCGGCGGCGGCGACCATCGTCTCGCTGCTGGGTACGTTCGGGGTCATGTACCTGCTGGGTTTCTCGCTGAACAACCTGTCCCTGATGGCCATCACCGTCGCGACCGGCTTCGTGGTCGATGACGCCATCGTGGTGCTGGAGAACACCGCCCGCCACATCGAGAAGGGCATGGACCGTTTCCAGGCCGCCCTGCTGGGCGCGCGCGAGGTCGGGTTCACCGTGCTGTCGATCAGCATCTCGCTGGTCGCGGTCTTCATCCCCCTGCTGTTCATGGGCGGCCAAGTCGGCCGACTGTTCCGCGAGTTCGCCGTCACCCTGTCGGCGGCGGTGCTGATCTCGCTGGTTATCTCGCTGACCACCACGCCGATGATGTGCGCCTACCTGCTGCGGCCCGAGCGCAAGGACAAGGAAGGCCCGATCGCCCGCTTCTTCGAGCGTGCGTTCGCCGCCGTCCACCGCGCCTACGAGCACAGCCTGGATTGGGCCCTGGCCGCCAAGCCGCTGGTGATCCTGATCCTGGTGGCGGTGATCGCCATGACCGCCTGGCTGTACATCGCCGTGCCCAAGGGCTTCTTCCCGCAGCAGGACAGCGGCCAGCTGAACGCCGGCATCCGCGCCGACCAGTCGGTCTCGTCCCAGGCCATGCAGAAGAAGCTGCGCCAGGTGGTCAATATCATCCGCAAGGACAAGGCGGTCGACACGGTCGTCGGCTTCACCGGCGGCAATCGGGCCGGTGGCGGCTTCCTGTTCGTGAACCTCAAGCCGATCGGCGAACGCAAGGAGAAGGGCTCGGTGGTCATCGCCCGTCTGCGGCCGCAGCTGCAGCGCGTCACCGGCCTCAACGTGTTCCTGAACCCGGTCCAGGACCTGCGCATGGGCGGGCGGCAGAGCAACTCGACGTACCAATACACCCTGACCAGCGACAACAGCGCCGACCTCAAGGCCTGGTCCGCCAAGCTGGCCGAGGCGATGAAGGCCCACGACGACGTGCTGACCGACGTCGATTCCGACCAGCAGGAGAACGGCGTCGAGACCCTGGTCAATATCGACCGCGACAGCGCCGCGCGCCTGGGCGTGACGCCGCGCGCGGTCGACAACGCGCTGTACAACGCCTTCGGCCAGCGCCAGGTCGCGACCATCTACGAGGACGTCAACCAGTACGCGGTGATCCTGGAGTGGCAGAAGCCGTTCGCTCAAGGCCCCGAGGCGCTGAACGACGTCTATGTCCCGACCCGGCCGGCCAGTACGGAGACGACGGCCACCTCGGCCGAACCCAGCGTCAATCCGGCCCTGCGCGATCCCTCGACCGGCTCGGCCCTGAACACCGCCGCCACGGCCATGACCCCGCTGTCGGCCATCGCCACCGTCGCCCAGAACGCCACCCCGACCTCGGTCAATCATCAGAACGGCGAGCTGGCCACGACGATCTCGTTCAACCTGGCCGACGGCAAGGCGCTGGCCGACGCCCAGGCCGCCGTGGCCCAGGCCGAGGCCGAGATCGGCATGCCGACCACCGTGCGCGGCAGCTTCCAAGGCCAGGCCCGCCAGGCCAACGACCAGATGAAGCAGCAGCCCCTGCTGATCCTGGCCGCCATCGTGGCGATCTATATCGTGCTGGGCATCCTCTACGAGAGCTACGTCCATCCGATCACGGTGCTGTCCACCCTGCCCGCCGCCGGTGTCGGGGCGGTGCTGGCTCTGCTGATCTTCAAGATGGAGTTCTCGATCATCGCCCTGATCGGGGTCTTCCTGCTGCTGGGGATCGTCAAGAAGAACGCCATCCTGATCATCGACTTCGCCCTCGACGCCCAGCGCAGCCGCGGGCTGACGGCGCAGGAAGCCGCGCGCGAGGCCAGCCTGCTGCGCTTCCGTCCGATCCTGATGACCACCCTGGCCGCCGCCCTGGGCGCCCTGCCCCTGGCGATCGGTTTCGGCGAAGGCGCCGAGCTGCGCCGCCCGCTGGGCGTGGCCATCATCGGCGGCCTGATCGCCAGCCAGCTGCTGACTCTGATCACCACCCCCGTGGTCTATGTCTATCTCGACAAGCTGCGCGGGAAGACGCGCAAGGACGAGCGGCACCTGACCCACCATCCGACCGCGCCGGAGCCCGCTCGATGAATTCCTCTCTCCGCATCGCCGGATCCRCCTGCCTGCTCGTTCTGCTGGCCGCCTGCTCGATGACGCCGGCCTACGAGGCGACCGCTCTGAAGACCCCAGCTCCGGCATCGTACAAGGCGCTGGAGGGCTGGAAGACCGCGACGCCATCCGACCACCTCGACCGGGGCGACTGGTGGACCCTGCTGGGCGATCCCCAGCTGAACGCCCTGGCCGAGCGCGTGAAGGTGGACAACCAGACCATCGCCGCCGCCGAGGCTGCCTATCGCCAGGCCCGCGCCATCGTCCGCGAGCAACGCGCCAGTCTGTTTCCGACCRTTGACCTGTCGGCCTCGGCCACCAAGTCCGGCGGCGGCGGCACGCGCAGCACCCCTTCGGGCGGCGGCAGCACCAACGCCGGCGATACCCAGCGCTACCAGGTCGGCATCGGCGCCAGTTGGGAGCCGGACGTCTGGGGCCGCATCCGCGCCGGGATCAGCGGCGCCAAGGCCAACGCGGAAGCCAGCGAGGCCGACCTCGCCGCCGCCCGGCTGTCAGCCCAGGGCGAACTGGCGACCAGCTATCTTGGCCTGCGCCGCGCCGACGCCGAGATCGCCATGGTCCGGACCACGGTCGAAGGCTATCAGCGCAGTCTTCAGATCACGACCAACCGCTACAACGCCGCCATCGCGCCCAAGTCCGACGTGCTGCAGGCCCAGGCCCAGCTGGCCAACGCCCAATCCACTCTCGAGGGCCTAGTCCAGGACCGCGCCACTTTCGAGAACGCCATCGCCGTGTTGGTCGGCGAGCCGGCCAGTTCCTTCCGTCTGGCGACGGACACGACCTGGAAGCCGGTCGTGCCCGAGATCCCGATCGGCGTGCCCTCGACCCTGCTGGAGCGCCGCCCCGACGTCGCCGCCGCCGAGCGCCGCGTCGCCGCCGCCAACGCCGACATCGGCGTGGCCCGCGCCGCCTTCTTCCCGACGTTCAATCTCAGCGCCGACGGCAGCTCGACGGCCAGCAAGCTGGGCGAGCTGTTCGCGGCCTCGGCCAACACCTGGTCGCTGGGCCTCTCCGCCGCCCAGACCCTGTTCGACGCCGGCGCGCGGCGCGCCCGGGTGGCCCAGAGCCGCGCCGCCTACGACCAGACCGCCGCCGACTACCGTCAGACGGCCCTGCAGGCCTTCGAGGATGTCGAGAACCAGCTGACCGCGGCCCGCACCCTGGAGCGGCAGTACGCCCTGCAGCTGACCGCCTCCCAGGCCGCCGACCAGACCGAGCAGATGCTGCTGAACCAGTATCGCGCCGGCCAGGTGGCCTATACCGACGTCGTCACCGCCCAGGCCTCGGCCCTGACGGCGCGACGAGCCCTGGTCACCACGGCAGTGTCGCGCCAGACCACGGCGGTGGCGCTGGTCCAGGCGTTGGGCGGCGGCTGGCGGTGACCCAGGGTCAGGCTGGACGCGGCCCGCCCCAGGCCCGAAGCTGGCGACCATGTCCGCCTCCGCCGATCCCGAACTGATCGAAGCCCTGCGCCAGACGGTGCGGGCCCTGTGCCGCGACTTCCCGCCGGCCTATTGGCGCGCCCTGGACCGCGACAAGGCCTATCCGACCGACTTCGTCGCGGCCATGACCCAGGCGGGGCTGTTGGGCGTGCTGATCCCGGAGGAATACGGCGGCGGCGGCCTGGGGCTGATGGCGGCGGCGGCGATCCTGGAGGAGGTCCACGCCAGCGGTGGCAACGCCGCGGCCCTGCACGCCCAGATGTACACCATGGGCACGGTGCTGCGGCACGGCTCGACGGTCCAGAAGGAGACCTGGCTGCCCCGGATCGCCGACGGTTCGATCCGCCTGCAAGCCTTCGGGGTCACCGAGCCGACCGCCGGCAGCGACACCACCGCGCTCTCGACCTTCGCCCGCCGCGAGGGCGACACCTATGTCGTCAACGGCCAGAAGGTCTGGACCAGCCGGGCCGAGCACTCCGACCTGATGGTCCTGCTGGCCCGCACCACGCCCAAGGACCAGGTGGCCCGCAAGAGCGAGGGCCTGTCGGTGTTCCTGGTCGACATGCGCGAGGCGAAAGGCGTCGGCCTGACGATCAAGCCGATCGCCACCATGCTGAACCACGCCACGACCGAGGTCTTCTTCGACAATCTCGTCATCCCGGCCGCCAGCCTGATCGGCGAGGAAGGCAAGGGCTTCCGCTACATCCTGGACGGCATGAACGCCGAGCGGATCCTGATCGGGGCCGAGTGCCTGGGCGACGCCGCCTGGCTGATCGGCAAGGCCAGAGACTACGCCAACAGCCGCGTCGTGTTCGGCCGGCCAATCGGCCAGAACCAGGGCGTGCAGTTCCCGATCGCCCGCGCCTACGCCCAGGCCCACGCCGCGCGCCTGACCGTCTATGACGCCGCTACCCGCTACGACGCCGGCCAGCCGTGCGGCGAACAGGCCAATATCGGCAAGATGCTGGCGTCCGAAGCATCGTGGGCGGCGGCCGAGACCTGCCTGCAGACCCACGGCGGCTTCGGTTTCGCCGAGGAGTACGACATCGAACGCAAATTCCGCGAGACGCGCCTCTACCAGGTGGCGCCGATCTCGACGAACCTGATCCTGGCCTATGTCGCCGAGCATGTGCTCGGCCTGCCACGCTCGTACTGATGAGCGCCTTCGCCGACTGGGTCGGCCGCCAGCGGCGACGGACGGCGATGCTGCAAGCGTCGGACCTAGCGCGGTTGGCGGCGGTGCTGGATCGCCCGGAGCCGCCGACGGAGGTCCCGCCCGCCTGGCATTGGGCCTGTCTCGCCGAGTCCGTCCGCCGCTCGGACCTCGGCCCGGACGGCCATCCGAAGCGCGGCCTGTTTCTGCCGCCGATCGAGGCGCCGCGCCGGATGTTCGCGGCGGCGGACATGAGCTTCGCCGGCCCCCTTCTCCCTGGCTTCGAAACTGAGCCGGTCGAGACCATCATCGACGTTGAAGAGAAGGTCGGCGGTAGTGGACCGCTGACCTTGGTCACGATCGACCGGACGTTCAGCCAGCAGGGCGAGATCCGCGTCAGCGAGCGCCAGACGATCGTCTACACCGCCGCCCCACCGACGCCGCGAACGCCCGACGCCGAGCCTTCGCCGTCCGCCGACTGGAGCCGCGAGACGGCGATCGATCCGGCGTTGCTGTTCGCCTTCTCGGCGGCGACCGCCAACAGTCATCGCATCCACTACGACCAAGCCTATGCGACGGAGGTCGAGGGCTATCCGGGCCTGGTGGTCCACGGCCCCTTGATCGCCCTGCTGCTGCTGGAGGCCATGCCCGCGCGGCCGCTGACACGCTTCGCCTTCCGGGCGCTGAAGCCGGCCTTCGCGGAAGAGACGATCACCGCGCGAGGCCGTTTGATCGACGGCGGCGCGGCGCTTTGGGCGGAGAGCGGCGGCGCGGTGCTGATGAAGGCCCGCGCCGAGTTCTGACCTTCCTCCCCTCTGGGGGAGGGGRACCGCCGAACGGCGGTGGAGGGGGCTAGCCGCAAGCGCCGTATCGCTTCGCGACCCCCTCCGTCTCGATGCGTATTCGCATCGATCCACCTCCCCCTAATGGGGGGGAAGAAGCGCCCTATTCCTCCAGCGTCGACGTATCGAAGCCGTGGTACAGCGACAGGAACCGGAAGGGATGACCCGGCACGTACTCGCTGAACATCACATTGTTGATGTCGCTGAACGTGTCGAAGGCCCCGATCGTGACGTCCGGAACGTGCAGCGCCAGGTGATGCCGAGCCAGGTTCAGGGCCACCTGGTCGATCCACCGCGTCACGGTCTCGCGCGACAGCCGCTCGTCCAGATAGGCCCGCAGCCAGCGCAGCAGAATTGCCGTCGCCGGGGTCGGGCGGGCCAGCAGCAGGTTGGCGGTGATGCGCGAGCCGGCCTGGATATTGCGGTCGTTCTCGTTAATCACCAGATCCGCGTGCGACCATTGCTCCAGCAGGTCCGAGACGCCGCGCTGCAGCAGCAGGTCGATGTCGGACACGAACACCGGCCGCTGCAGCAGCTCCAGCAGTCCGCCCAGGCGCTGGAAGCGCACCGACTGGTAGTGGGCGACAGGGATCTCGATCAGGCCCTTGGGCGGGGCTTCGTAGCAGAGGGTCTTCACGCTCGAGGCGTCGAAACCGTCTCCGGTGAAGATCACCCGCGGATCGTCGATCCCCACCGTCGCGGCGGCCTCCGCCAACCGTTCCCCGCCGCCGATCACGTGAAGGACGACCAGGAACGGCACGTCGCTGTGCTTGAGCACCGACAGCGCCAACCAGCGGCCGTAGAGCTCGACATAGCGCTCGTCGGCGGCGGCGAAGAACACCGCCTCGACGCCCAGAGCGTCGGCGTGGGCCTTGAGACCGTCACCGTCGAAGGTCTGGCCGTCGCCGGTCAGAAAGGTCTGGGGACCGTCGTCTGGCGCGTCCGGCGTGGGCCCGTCGAGATTCGCGCCGGTCAGGGAGTCCATCACGACGCGGTAGTGGATCACCCAGTCGGTCCACTCCGGCGTCGGCGCCTGGACGTCCATGGCCGCCGCCTCGGCCAACAGGGCCTCGAACAGCTCGAGACGCTCGCGGGTCAGGGGCTCGCACAAGATCAGGCTGACGGCGTCGTGGTAGAATTTCATCCGCCCCAGCGGATGCAGGCCCGAGCGCGGATCGCGCGCGGTGGCGACCGCCTGGGCCAGTTGCGCGGCGACGTCGATCCCGGCCTCTTCGGACGACGCCTCGGGCGCCAGACTCCCCTGGTCGGCGCCAGGGACCACGCCCTCGAAGAAGCGGCCCATCAGGGCCAGGGCCTGCTCGCGTCCGGGAAGGGACCCTTCCCCGCCAAGAACCTCGAACCGCAGCCCGCCGCGCCAGCCGACCTGCAGCTCGAATTGCCGCGAGGCCTGTTCCCAGACCGTCTCGCCCGGGAAGGTCAAATGCTCGATCAGCGGCGTCTTCGGCGCCAGGACCAGGACGCCCTCGACGCTGTCCACGCCCCAACGATGGTGGGCGAAGCCGCGATGCGCGCCTTCCGGCTTCAAGACTTCCAGATAGCGCGACGGCGTGGTGATCCAGCCCGCCTCGGCGACCAGCGACAACCGCTCCAGCAGCACCGACGGTCGCGCCAAAACCTGCAGCGCGTGAGGGGCCACGGCGTAGTCGAACCGCCCTTCACGCGCCACGTGCGCCAGGACCGTGCGATAGCTGTCCGGATCGGAAAGGTCGCCCGGAAATTCGACGCCCGTCCCGCCCAGAGTGGCGTCGCGCAGGTCCTCGGGCCAGCCGGGGGGCCCGCCCCCGATCAGCAGGATGCGGAAGTTCGCGTTCTGCGCCTTGCGCGCCCGCAGGTGGGCGACGAGGGCGCCCAGATCGTTCAGCGATGTCAGTCGGTCGAACTGCGAGGGGCGCGCCGCGCGGCGCTTGAACAGCACATCCATCTGCAGGATGCCCTCGCGTATCTCCTCCATGCGGTGGAACTCGGTGACGTCGGCCGGGGCGAAACCCATGGACGCCAGTTGGGCGAACACGTCCTCGGCGGGCGGCGCGCCCTCGTTGAAATTGACCAGCGAGATTTCGACCAGGATGTAGTCGGCCTKGCGCAGCACGGTCTGTCCGCCGCGCAGGACGTCGAGTTCCGATCCTTGGGTGTCGATCTTGACGAAATCGAAGCGGCGACCGGCGAACAGGTCGTCCAGCCGGACCTTGGGCGCCGTCTGGCGGATCATGATCTCGTCGCTGAAATAGCGCGAGTTCTCACGGTACAGCGAGGTTCCGGTCGATTGCAGCCAGTCCTTGGACAGGAACAGCTCGGCCTCGCCGTTCTCGTCGGACGCGGCGACCATGTGCCGCTCGAACGGCGTCCGGGCGAGCGCCTCCTCGCAATAGGGATTGGGTTCTACCAGGGTCGGAACGCAGTCTGGAAACGCCTGCAGGAAGTCGCGACTGAAGTCCCCCACATTGGCCCCGATATCGAGGATATGGCGGGGGGCATAGCCGTCCAGCTTCAGCGCCTCCAGCTGCTGGCGATTCACGGGGCTTCGCCCTCCCACAGCCGGTGATCGGCGGGGATGGCCTTGACCTGATGACGCCGGGCCAGCTCGTGGCGGTAGAGAGCGTGCAGGTCGGGTTCGGCCTGCATCTCGCGATCGTCGCGGTCCAGCGCCAGACCGATATCGAGATAGGTGTCGAGATTGATCAGGTTCGGTCGAGGCCGCTGGCCGGCCTGATGCTCGGCGATCATCTCGTCATACAGGCCTTCCAGCTTGACGGTCAGCAGATCCATGTCGAACAGCACGCAGGTGTCGCGGTTGGCCTCCAGCGTCGCGCGCAGGGCCTGGGTCCTTTCGCGGTCGGCGCCGAGCTCGACGGCTTTCTCGACATAGGCCCGCGCGCTGTCGACCACCAGTTCGGGCAGGCCCGCGCTGCGCACCAGGCTGCCGCAGACGCGCGAGGCGAAGCAGCGGCCCGACCAGGTCAGCATCGGCACGCCCATCCACAGGGCGTCCGAGGCGGTGGTGTGGGCGCCGTAGGGGGTGGTGTCCAGGAACAGGTCCGCCAGACGATAGCGCGCCAGGTGGGCGGCGTTCGGCATCTTCGGCGCGAAGATCAGGCGCGTGCGATCGACGCCCCGCGCCTCGGCCGCGTCGCGCAAACGGGCGTTGGTCTCAGGATTGCTGTCCAGCAGCCACAGGACGCTGCCCGACGTACGCTTGAGGATCTCCATCCAGCGGTCGAACACGTGCGGGGTGATCTTCTGCGTGCCATTGAAGCAGCAGAACACGAAGTCGTCCTCGGGCAGGCCGGCGTCGGCGCGGGTCGGGACGTTTTCGTCGACCTTTCGGCGCCGGTCGTTCGGTTGGTAGCAGGGGATGCGGCGGACGGCTTCGGAGTAGTAGAGCTCCATCTCCGGCGGAATGATCCACGGATCGGCGATGATGTAGTGGTGGTAGTCGCTGCCCATGGTCCCGGGATAGCCCAGCCAATTGACCAGGATCGGCGCGGGGCGGCGCGCGAAAACGGCCGTGCGGGCGTCGCGGGTGTGGCCGTTGACGTCGACCAGAATGTCGATGCCGTCCTCGGCGATGCGCTGGGCGGCCTCGTCGTCCGTCATCGGACGAATGTCGGTGAAATGCTCGACGGCGGCGCGGATGCGGGTGTTGAGGCCGTCGCTGGACTCAGGGCCGCAGTAATAGGCGAAGACTTCGACCTTGGACTTGTCGTGCACTTCGAACAGCTCGGCCATCAGATAGCCGACGGCGTGGTCGCGCAGGTCCGATGAGATATAGCCGATGCGTGGCCGACGGCCCGCGAGATCGATCGGAGCGTCGCGGCGGTCGGCCCGGACCTGTTCGGGCGTGGCCTTGGCCTCGCGCTCGCTGAACCGGTTGCCGGCGGCCAGATGCAGGAGGGGGTCGTCGGTATAGGCCGCGATCGACAGCGGGTTGACGCCCTCCAGCAGGGTCTTGCGGTCTAGGCGGTCGCTGGGCCGCAACGCCGGCCATTTGCATTGGCTAAGACGCGTCGCCACCAGCTGGCCGATCACGTCCATCGCATGCGGATCCAGGTCGGCGGCCCGCTGAAGGGCCATCTCGGCGCGGGCGGGCTGGTGGATCTCGCCCAGCAGGCGCGCGATCTGCTTGAGGCAGGTGAAGGCGTAGCTGACGCCCATGCCGTTCATGACGGCGGGGCGGTTGGCGCCCGCCTCCCAGGTGACGATCGCCAGCTCGTGCAGCCCGGCGCGCTCCTGCAGGCCGCCCAGGTTCACATAGGCCGGCAGAAAATCGGCGTTCAGGGCGATAGCGGCTTCCAAGGAGGCCGCCGCTGCGGCGTTGTCGCCCAGGGCCGCCTGCAGGACGGAGCGGTTGAAATGCGCCACGCACAGCTGCGGATGGTCGGGATTGAAGCGGATCCAGACCTTGTAGGCCTGGTCGGCCAAGGCCGGTTGCCCCCCCTGCCCCAAGGTCGCGGCCAGGGTGATCACATCGCCGAGCGGGCAATTCTCGGCGGTCAGCTTGCTGAGCATATCCAGCGTGTCGACGTCGGCCATTGTCTTCCTGAAACCGGTGGGCGGCCGACAGCCACGCGCGAACATGGCGCGCGAGTCAGCCGAACACGATCATGGCATGGGGAAGGACGCTCGACCAATGGCCGAGACGTTGTCCGCCGCCCGCGCCGGTGGGCGCGAGCGGCGGAGGTCAGGATCAGCTGACGTTCAGATACGCGGTGATCTGGGCGTCGCTCAGGCTCTGCACCTGGGTGGCGGTCAGGGCGTTGGCCTGGGTGCTGGACATCGCCGAGATGTTGGTCGTCGACAGATAGTCCAGTTGGGTGGAGGTCAGGCCGGACAGTTGCGTGGACTGCAGCTGGCCGATCTGGGTGGTGTTCAGAGTGTCGATCACGGTCGTCGACAGCGCGCCCAGCTGGGTCGAGGTCAGCGACGCCAGTTGGGTGTCCGCCAGGTCGCTGACGTCGGTCGCGGAAAGGCCCTTCAGCTGCGTTCCCGTCAGACCCTTGATCTGGGTCGTCGACAGGGCGGCCGTTTGGGTCGAGTCCAGCGCCGAGACGTTGGTCGCCGACAGGGCCGCCAGCTGCAGGATGCTGAGCGCGGCGATCTGGGTGTCGGCGAACTGGCCGATATCCGTCGTCGTCAGGCTCGACAGCTGCGTCGCGGCCAGACCCTTCACCTGGGTGCTGTTCAGCGTGCCGACCTGGGTGCTGTCCAGAGCCGAGAAGGCGGTCGCCGTCAGCGCGCCCAGTTGCGAACCGTTGAGGGCGCCGATCTGGGTGGTCGACAGCTGCTGCGCCTGGGTCGTGGCCAGGGCCCCGATCTGGGCGTTGGTCAAGGCGGCCACCTGGGTGTCGGCCAATTCGCCGATGTCGGTGGTCGTCAAGCCCTTCACCTGATCGACGGTCAGGCCCTTTACCTGGGTGGCGGTCAGCGCCGCCGTCTGGGTAGCGTCGAAGGCCGAGAGATTGGTGGTCGACAGAGCCGCCAGCTGGCTGGTGGACAGGGCCTGGATCTGGGTGCCGGCGAGCTCGCCGATATCCGTCGTGTTCAGGCCCTTCAGCTGGTCAACCGTCAGGCCCTTGACCTGGGTGGTGGTCAGCGCCGCCGTCTGGGTGCTGTTCAGGGCCGAGACGTTGGTCGCCGTCAGGGCGCCGATCTGGCCGGCCGACAGGGCCGACAGCTGGGTCGTGGCCAACTCACCGATGTCGGTGGTGGTCAAGCCCTTCAGCTGCGTGGCCGTCAGGCCCTTGACCTGGGTCTCGCTCAGCGCCGCCACCTGGGTGGCGTTGAGGTTCGAGAAGCCCGTGGCGGTCAAGGCGCCCAGCTGGGTCGAGGTCAGAGCGCCCACCTGGGTGTCGGCGAGATCACCGATGTTGGTGGTGTTCAGGCCGGCCAGCTGGCTGCTGTTCAGGCCCTTGATCTGGGTCGTCGACAGCGCGCTCACCTGGGTGGCGTTCAGCAGGCTGACATTGGTGGCCGCGATCGCCCCGATCTGGGTGGCCGTCAGGCCGCCGATCTGGGTGGTCGATAGTTCCTGCACCTGGGTCGAGGCCAAGGCCCCGATCTGGGCGGCCGAGAGCGCGCCGACCTGGGTCGACGAAAGCTCGTCGATGTCGGTGACCGACAGGCCCTTCAGCTGGGTCGTCGACAGCGCCTGCACCTGAGTGTTGCTCAGCGCCGCGACCTGAGTGTCGGCCATGGCCGAGATGTTGGCGGCCGAGATGTTCTTCAACTGATCCGCGGTCAGGGCGCCGATCTGGGTGGTCGCCAGCTCACCGATGTCGGTGGTGGTGAGCCCCTTCAGCTGATCGGCGGTGAGGCCCTTGATCTGGGTCGTCGACAGCGCCGCCACCTGGGTGGCGTTCAGGGCCGAGAAGCCCGTGGCCGTCAGCGCGCCCACCTGGCTCGCCGTCAGGGCGCCGACCTGGGTGTCGGCGAGATCGCCGATGTCGGTGACCGTCAGGCCCTTCAGTTGCGTGGCGGTCAGACCCTTCACTTGGGTCGTATTCAGGGCCGCCGTCTGGGTGGCGTCCAGGGCCGAGAAGGCCGTGGCCGTCAGCGCGCCCAGTTGGGTCGACGTCAGCGCGCCAACCTGGGTGTCGGCCAGTTCGCCGACGTCCGTCGCGGTCAGAGCGGCCAGTTGGCTGTTGCTCAGGCCCTTGACCTGGGTCGTCGACAGCGTGCCCACCTGGGTGGCGTTGAGCGCCGAGAAGCCCGACGTCGTCAGGGCGCCGACCTGGGTCGGGCTGAGCGCGGTGATCTGGGTCGTCGACAGCTGCTGGGCTTGGGTCGTGGCCAGGGCGCCGATCTGAGCCGTGGTCAGGGCCGCGACCTGGGTGTCGGCGAGATCGCCGATGTCGGTCGTCGACAGACCCTGGATCTGGGTGTTGGTCAGGCCCTTGATCTGGGTTGCCGTCAGGGCCGTCGACTGGGTCGACGACAGCGCCGAAAGGTTGGCGATCGACAGGTTCTTGATCTGATCGGCGGTCAGGGCCGCGACCTGGGTGTCGGCCAGCTCGCCGATATCCGTGGTCGTCAGGTTCTTCAGCTGATCAACGGTCAAGCCCTTGATCTGGGTGGTCGACAGCGCGCCGACCTGGGTGGCGTCCAGGGCCGAGAAGCCCGTGGTCGACAGCGCGCCGATCTGGGACGCGGTGAGGGCGCCGACCTGGGTCGTGGCCAGCTCGCCGATGTCGGTGACCGTCAGACCCTTCAGCTGTGTCGCCGTCAGACCCTTGATCTGGGTCTCGGTGATCGCGCCGACCTGGGTGCTGTTCAGCGTCGAGAAGCCGGTGGCCGTCAGCGCGCCCAACTGGGTCGCCGACAGGGCCGCCACTTGGGTGTCGGCGAGGTCGCCGATGTTGGTGGCCGTCAGGTTCTTCAGCTGGTCAGCCGTCAGGCCCTTGACCTGGGTCGTCGACAGCGCACCGACCTGGGTCGCGTTCAGCTGGGCGACGTTGGTCGTCGAGATGGCCGCGACCTGGCTGGCCGCGAGGCCGCCGATCTGGGTGGTCGACAGTTCCTGCACCTGGGTCGAGGCCAGGGCCCCGATCTGGGCGACGCTCAGGGCGCCGACCTGGGTCGCCGACAGTTCGTCGATGTCGGTGACCGACAGACCCTTCAGCTGGGTCGCCGTCAGGCCTTGGATCTGGGTGTTGCTCAGCGCCGCGACCTGGGTGTCGGACAGGGCCGAGACGTTGGCCGCCGAGAGGTTCTTCAGCTGTTCGGTGGTCAGAGCGCCGATCTGGGTCGTGGCGAGCTCACCGATGTCGGTGGTCGTCAGGCCCTTCAACTGGTCTGCGCTCAAGCCCTTGATCTGGGTCGTCGACAGCGCGGCCACCTGGGTGGCGTCCAGGGCAGAGAAGCCCGTGGCCGTCAGCGCCCCAAGCTGGGTCGGCGTCAGGGCGCCGACCTGGGTGTCAGCCAGCTCACCGATGTCGGTGACCGACAGGCCCTTCAGCTGGGTCGGCGTCAGGCCCTTGACCTGGGTGGAGTTCAGCGTCGCCACCTGGGTGGCGTTCAGGGCCGAGAAGCCCGTAGCCGTCAGCGCGCCCAGCTGGGTCGGCGTCAGGGCGCCGACCTGGGTGTCGGCGAGTTCGCCGATATCCGTGGTCGTCAGGTTCTTCAGCTGATCAACGGTCAGGCCCTTGATCTGGGTGGTCGACAGCGCCGCCACCTGGGTGGCGTCGAAGGCCGAGAACTTGGTCGCGCCGATCGCGCCGATCACGGTGGAGCTGAGGCCCGAGATCTGCGTCGTCGACAGGTTCTGCACGTTCAGCGCGGTGACCTGGGCGGACGTCAGGGCCGAGATCTGGGTGTCGGCCAGCTCACCGATATCGGTCGTCGTCAGACCGGCGATCTGGGTGTTGGTCAGACCCTTGATCTGAGTGACCGTCAGGGCCGCGGTCTGAGTGGCGTCCAGCGCCGACACGTTGGTCGCCGAGAGGTTCTTGATCTGGTCAGCGCTGAGGGCGCCGATCTGGGTGTCGGCCAGTTCGCCGATGTCGGTGGTCGTCAGACCCTTCAGCTGATCGGCCGTCAGGCCCTTCACCTGGGTGGTGGTCAGAGCCGCGACTTGGGTGCCGTTCAGGGCCGAGACGTTGGTCGCCGTCAGGGCGCCGATCTGCACGGCCGACAGGGCCGCCAGCTGGGTCGTCGCCAGCTCGCCGATGTCAGTGGTCGTCAGGCCCTTCAGCTGGGTCGCCGTCAGGCCCTTGACCTGAGTTTCGCTCAGCGCCGCCACCTGGGTGGCGTTCAGGGCCGAGAAGTTGGTGGCGTTCAGGGAGCCCAGCTGGCTGGCCGACAGGGCCGCGAACTGGGTGTCGGCCAAGTTGCCGATGTTGGTCGTGTTGAGGCCGGCCAGCTGGCTGCTCGTCAGGCCCTTGACCTGGGTCGTGCTCAGCGCGCCCAGCTGGGTGGCGTCCATCAGCGAGACGTTGGTCGCGGTGATCGCGCCGATCTGAGTGGCCGTCAGGCCGCCGATTTGCGTGGTCGACAGCTCCTGCACCTGGGTCGAGGCCAAGGCGGTGATTTGGGCGGCCGAGAGCGCGCCGACCTGGGTCGACGACAGCTCGTCGATGTCGGTGACCGACAGACCCTTCAGCTGGGTCGTCGACAGCGCCTGGACCTGGCTGTTGGTCAGGGCCGTGACCTGGGTCTGGCTCAGCGCCGAGACGCTGGTGGCCGTGAGATTCTTGATCTGATCAGCGGTCAGGGCGGCCACTTGGGTGTCGGCCAGCTCGCCGATGTCGGTGGTCGTCAGGTTCTTCAGCTGATCGGCGGTGAGGCCCTTGATCTGGGTCGTCGACAGCGCCGCCACCTGGGTGGCGTTCAGGGCCGAGAAGCCCGTGGCCGTCAGCGCGCCCACCTGGCTCGCGGTCAGGGCGCCGACCTGGGTGTCGGCGAGATCGCCGATGTCGGTGACCGTCAGGCCCTTCAACTGCGTGGCGGTCAGACCCTTGACCTGGGTCGTGGTCAGGGCGGCGGTCTGGGTCGCGTCCAGGGCCTGCAGGCCGGTCACGGACAGCGCGCCGACCTGGGTCGAAGCCAGGGCCGCGATCTGGGTGGTCGCCAGCTCGCCGATGTCGGTCGCGTTCAGGGCGGCCAGCTGCGAAGCCGTCAGGCCCTTGACCTGGGTCTCGTTCAGAGCGCCGACCTGGGTGGCGTCCAGCGCCGAGAAGTTGCTGGTCGAGAGCGCGCCCACCTGCACGGCGCTCAGCGCGCCGATTTGGGTGGTCGACAGGCTCTTCACATTGGTCTGGCTGAGCGCGGAGATCTGCGAGGCGGCCAGGGCCGCGATCTGCGTATCGGCCAGTTCGCCGATGTCGGTGGTGCTGAGGCCCTGCAGCTGGGTCGTCGACAGACCCTTGATCTGCGTGCTCGTCAGGGCCGCGACCTGGGTGCCGGCCAGGGCCGAGATGTTGGTCGCCGTCAGGTTCTTGATCTGGTCGGCGCTCAAGGCGCTGATTTGGGTCGTCGACAGCTCGCCGACGTCCGTGGTCGACAGGCCCTTCAACTGGTCGGCCGTCAGGCCCTTGATCTGGGTCGTGGTCAGGGCCGCGACCTGGGTGCCGTTCAGGGCCGAGACATTGGTCGCCGTCAGGGCGCCGACCTGGGCGGCGGTCAGGGCCGCGACCTGGGTGTCGGCCAGCTCGCCGATATCGGTGGCCGTGAGGCCCTTAAGCTGGGTGGCCGTCAGGCCCTTGATCTGGGTCTCAGTGATCGCCGCCACTTGGGTGGCGTTCAGGGTCGAGAAGCCGGTCGCCGTCAGGGCGCCCAGCTGGGTCGAGGACAGGGCCGCGACCTGGGTGTCGGCGAGATCGCCGATATTGGTGGTGCTGAGGCCGGCCAGCTGGGCGGTCGTCAGGCCCTTCAGCTGGGTCGTGCTGAGCGTGCCCACCTGGGTGGCGTCCAGCTGGGTCAGGTTCGTCGTCGAAAGCGCGCCGATCTGGCTCGAAGACAGGCCGCCGACCTGGGTGGTCGTCAGCGTCTGGACCTGGGTCGTGGCCAGGGCGCCGACCTGGGCGGTCGTCAGGGCGCCGACCTGGGTCGACGAGAGCTCGCCAATGTCCGTGGTCGTCAGACCCTTGACCTGGGTCGTGGTCAGGGCGGCGACTTGGCTGTTGGTAAGCGCCGTGACCTGGGTCTGGTTCAGGGCCGAGATGTTGGCGGCCGAGAGATTCTTGAGCTGCTCGGCGGTCAGGGCCGCGACCTGGGTGTCGGCCAGCTCACCGATGTCGGTGGTGGAGAGCCCCTTCAGCTGGTCGGCCGTCAGGCCTTTGATCTGGGTCGTCGACAGCGCCGCGACCTGGGTCGCGTCCAGCGCCGAGATGTTGGTGGCGTTCACGCTGGCGAGCTGGGTGGCCGCGAGCGCCCCGACCTGGGTGTCGGCCAGTTCGCCGACGTCCGTGACCGACAGCCCCTTCAATTGGGTCGCCGACAGGCCCTTGACCTGGGTGGTGTTCAGCACCGCCACCTGGGTGGCGTCCAGGGCGGAGAAGGCGGTCGCCGTCAGAGAGCCCAGTTGCGTGGCGCTGAGCGCCCCGATCTGGGTGGTGCTCAGTTCGCCGACGTCCGTGGCGTTCAACGCGGCCATCTGGGCGACGGTCACGCCCTTGATCTGCGTCTCGTTCAGCGCCCCGACTTGGGTGGTGTTCAGGGCCGAGAAGTTCGTCGCGCTGAGCGCGGCCACTTGGGTCGAGCCCAGCGCGGCCAGTTGCGTCGTCGCCAGCTGCTGGACCTGGGTCGAAGCCAGGGCGCCCAGCTGCGAGGCGTTCAGGGCGCCGACCTGGGTGTCGGCCAGCTCGCCGATGTCGGTGGTCGTCAGGCCCTTGATCTGGTCGTTGGTCACGCCCTTGATCTGAGTGACCGACAGCGCCGCCGTCTGGGTGGCGTTCAGGGCCGAGAAATTGGTGGCCGACAGCGCGCCCACCTGGGCGGCCGAGAAGGCGCCGACCTGCGCGGCGGACAGCTCGCCGATGTCGGTGGTGGTCAGGCCCTTCAGCTGGGTCGGGGTCAGCGCCGCGATCTGGGTGGTGCTGAGCGCGCTGACCTGGGTGGCGTCAAGCGCCGACAGATTCGTGGTCGTGAGCGCGGCGAGGCGGTCACCCGCCAGGGCGCCGACCTGGGTCGAGGACAGTTCGCCAATGTCGGTGGTCGACAGACCCTTCACCTGGCTGGCGGTGAGGCCCTTGATCTGGGTCTCGTTCAGCTGCCCGACCTGGGTGGCGTCGAAGCCCGAGAAGTTGGTGGCCGACAGCGCGCCGATCTGCGTCGAGCTGAGGACGGCGATGTGGGAAACGTCGAGCGAGGCCAGCTGGGTCGAGGTCAGGGCCGAGACCTGCTGGGTCGAGAGCTGGGTCAGCTGGGTGACGTCGAAGGTCACCGAAGTGGCGAACTTCGGGATCTGGGCCGCGGTGAGCGACTTGACCTGGGTGGTGCTGAGCGCGGCGACCTGGGTGTCGGCGAGCGCGCCAATCCCGGTTGCGCTGATCGCGGCGACCTGGGTCCCGCTGAGGGACTGGATGTCCGTCGTCGACAGGCCTTGGATCGCGGTGACCGTGAGGCTCGAGATCTGGGCGGCGGAAAGGCTCGAGATCGACATTCATCCATCCTTGCTGGGTGGACGCGCCCCGAGCACGTCACGAAGCAATGGAGACGCCCCCCAACTCAAGCGTCCCGACAACAAGCCGCACTACGGCCTGATCGGCGTAACCTTATTTCCTTTCCAAGACCTTTCAACGAGACATGCGGCCGCAGCGCTACTCCCGCGAGCGACCGCGCTCCAAAACGAGCTGAATCTAGGCGCTAGAATTGCAGCAAACCCTTGCAAGACAAGGATCTACCTGGACCTGGATCATCCGATCACTGTTCTGAACCACACGCATTTTGCTTGTCGGCGACCAGTCCAGCCGCGGCGAAAAGCCGCGCCCGCCACATTCAGGACGGATTTCTTAACGGATTGATTCGGCGTCAGCCCTGCCCCGCCGCCAGCAACTCGAAGCTCGCTCCCAGCCCATCGACCGAGGAATTGGCGATCCAGACGTCGAAAATGCCTGGCTCGGCGAGCCAGTAGTCGTTGTCGCCGACGAACATCAGGTTCTCGCGCTCCAGCTCGAATTTGACCTCGCGCTCGGCCCCCGGGGCCAAGGACACCCGCTGGATGCCTTTCAGTTCGCGCACCGGTCGTGTGCGGCTGGCGACGCGGTCGCGGATATAGAGCTGGATCACGTGCTCGCCGTGGACCTGGCCGATGTTGCGCACCTTGGCCGTGATCCGCAGGGTGTCGTTCCAGCCCAGGCGCGTGGCGCTGAGCTTCACGTCCGAGACCGCGAAGCTGGTATAGGTCAGGCCGAAGCCGAACGGATACAAGGCGTCGTTGCGGATCGATCTCCAGCGCGCCTTGTATTCCTGACCGTTCGGGTCGGTGGGCGCCGGGCGTCCCGTGGTGCGGCCGTTGTAGAAGAACGGCTCCTGGCCGCTGTCGATCGGGAAGCTGACCGGCAGGCGTCCCGACGGGTTCACCGCTCCGAACAGGACGTCGGCCACGGCGTTGCCCATCTCGCTGCCCAGGAACCAGGTGGCCAGGATCGCGGGCGCGTCGCGGACCACGCCTTCCAGGGCGATAGCGCGGCCGTGGCGCAGCAGGACGACGACCGGCTTGCCGGTGGCTGCGATCGCCTCGGCCAGGCGCTGCTGCACGGCGGGAATACGGATGTCGGTGCGCGACTTGGCCTCGCCGGTCATGTCCTGGCTTTCGCCGATCGCCAGCAGGACGATGTCCGCGGCCTGCGCCGCGGCCACGGCTCGCTCGAAGCCACCGGCGATGGTGGTCTCGACCTCGCAGCCGCGCTCGACGATCAGACCGTTCGGATCGGCCAGCTGGGCGCGCAGGCCCGTGGCCAGGTCGACGTTCAGCCGCCGGTCGGCGAAGAAGCCTCCCCAGGCGCCCAGCACGTTCTCGCGATCGTCGGCGAACGGACCGATCAGCGCCAGGCGCTTGCCGGCCTTGGGCAGAGGCAGCAGGGCGCGGTCGTTCTTCAGCAGCACGATCGAGCGGCCGCCGGCCTCGCGGCTGAGCGCCCGCATCGCCGGCGTGGCCGTGTGCGCGGCCTCGGCCTTGGGGTCGAGCGAGCGATAGGGATTGTCGAACAGGCCGATCGCCTCCTTCAGCGACAGCACCCGGCGGACGGCCGCGTCGATCGTCGCCATCGGCACCGCGCCCGAGGCGACCAGTTCCGGCAGATGGCGGATGTAGAGGCCGCTCTGCATGCTGATGTCGACGCCAGCCAGGATGGCCAGCCGCGCGGCGTCGCGGTCGTCGGCGGCGAAGCCGTGGGCCACCAGCTCCTGGTCGGCCGTGTAGTCGGAGATGACCACGCCCTTGAAGCCCCACTCTCCGCGCAGCAGGTCGGTCAGCAGGCGCTTGTTGGCGGTGGCGGGCACGCCGTTCACGTCGTTGACGGCCGACATCACGGTCAGGGCCCCCGCGGCGAAGGCGGCCTGGAACGGCGGCAGGTGCACCTCGCGCAGGGTCGCTTCCGAGAGCTCGACGGAATTGTATTCCAGCCCCGCCGTCACCGCGCCATAGGCGGCGAAGTGCTTGGGCGTGGCCAGCATGCTGTCGTCGGCCTTCAAGTCCTTGCCCTGGAAGCCGCGCACGCGGGCGGCGGCCATCACCTCGCCCAGGAAGACGTCCTCGCCCGAGCCCTCGGCGACGCGCCCCCAGCGCTGGTCGCGGGCGACGTCGACCATTGGCGCGAAGGTCCAGTGCAGGCCCGTGGCCGTGGCCTCGACCGCCGCCGCCCGGGCAGTGCGCTCGGCCAGGTGCGGGTCGAAGCTGGCGGCCTCGGCCAGCGGGATCGGGAACACAGTGCGGAAGCCGTGGATCACGTCGGCGGCGAACAGCAGCGGGATCTTTAGGCGCGAGCCTTCGACCGCGACCTTCTGGGTGTCGTAGGCGGCCTGAGCGCCGACGCCGTTCATCAGCACGCCGATCCGCCCGGCCTTGATCTCGGCGGTCAGGGTCTGGGCGTTGCGGATGTTGACCAGCGGGTTCATGTCGCCGATCGGCGGCCGGATCATGTCGGCGAAGCATGACAGCTGGCCGGCCTTCTCCTCGATCGTCATCTGGGCCAGCAGGGCCTCGACGCGATTGGAGGCCCGGGCGAAGGCGCGCGGGGTCGCAACGGCCAGGCCCGCAAAGGCGGCCGCGCCGGACAGGAAGCCGCGCCGGCTCGCCCCCACAGGGGCGCCGTTCGCCGTCTTCAAAGTCATGGAATCCCCCGGGGACGCTTCACCAAGCCGGCAAAATCGCCGCTAAAACCCCGCGGCGCAACCGCGCTCGCCTATTCGGCGGGATGCAGGGTCGCCTCGGCCGGAACGCGAGCGGCGTTGTAGATGTCGAGGTCCAGGATCCCTTCCCGCTTTGACACGATGGTTGGGACCAAGGCCTGGCCCGCGACGTTCACGGCCGTGCGGCCCATGTCCAGGATCGGATCGATGGCCAGCAGCAGGCCCGCGCCTTCCAGCGGCAGGCCCAGGGTCGACAGGGTCAGGGTCAGCATCACCGTCGCGCCGGTGAGGCCCGCCGTGGCGGCCGAGCCGATCACCGAGACGAAGACGATCAGGAAATAGTCCGACACGCCCAGGTGCACGCCGAAGAACTGGGCCACGAAGATCGCCGAGATCGCCGGATAGATGGCCGCGCAGCCGTCCATCTTGGTGGTCGCGCCGAACGGCACGGCGAAGGCGGCGTAGGCGCGCGGCACGCCCAGGCTGGTCTCGGTCACCGCCTCGGTCACCGGCAGGGTGCCGACCGACGAGCGCGAGACGAAGCCCAATTGGATCGCCGGCCAGGCGCCCTGGAAGAACTTCACCGGATTGAGCCCGTTCAGCGCCAGGATCGTCGGGTAGACGACCAGCAGCACCAGGGCCAGGCCGAGATAGATCGCGCCGGTGAAGGCCCCGAGCTGGCCCAGGGTGGTCCAGCCGTACTGGGCCACGGCGTTGCCGAACAGGCCGATGGTGCCGATCGGGGTCAGGCGGATCACCCACCACAGCACCTTGCGCACGATGGCCAGGGCCGAGGCGTTGAACTTCAAGAAGGCCTCGCCCGCCTCGCCGACCTTCAGGGCCGCGACGCCGGCGACCAGCGAGATCACCACGATCTGCAGCACGTTGAACGACAGCGAGGTCGTGGCCGCGCCGGCGTCCGAGATCTTGGTCGAGGCGGCCAGGCCCAGGATGTTGGCGGGAACCAGGCCGGTCAAGAAGTCCAGCCACGAGCCGTGGGTCTTGGGCGCCTTGGCGGCCGCGGCGGCCACCGAGGTGTGCAGGCCCGGCTGCAGGATCAGGCCGAGGGCGATGCCGATCAGCACCGCGATCAGCGCGGTGACGGCGAACCAGAACAGGGTCCGCCAGACCAGGCGGGCCGCGTTCTGCATCTGGGCGATGTTGGCGATGCTAGCGACGATGGCCGTGAACACCAGCGGCGGCACCAGGGTGCGCAGCAGCTGGATGAAGATCGCCCCGACCTGGTGCAGGGTCTCGGCCAGGACGTAACCCGCCTGCCCTTCCGCCGGTCCCAGGTTGCGCGCCAGCAGGCCAAGGCCCAGACCGACGACCATGGCGGCCAGGACCTGGACCCCGAACCCGCTGATGAAGCGGCTGCTTTTGGCTTGGGCGGCGGCCATGCTCGTTCCTTGGCAACTCAAGGCATCAATGTCGTGCCGGCCGGTGGGATTTACGAGCGAGGTTTTTCCACAGGCCCCCTCAGGAAAACTGATCTGCCTAAAGACGCGGCAGCCACAGGCCGACCAAAGCCAGCAACCCGCCCGCCGCCGTCGCCAAGGTCGCCACGGCCATCCCGCCGGCCATGGCCCACTTGGCGAGCGCTCCGCCCTTGTCGCGCGCCAGGAGATACAGCTCCAGCACGGCCAGGGGCAGCAGGAGGTGGGCGAAGGCCAGGAAGATGTCGAACGGGCCGTCGAAGACGTCGGTGTGACCGACCGGCCCACGATTGGCGGCGAACCACAGCATCATGCCCAGGCGATAGAAGAAGACGCCCAGCATCAGGACGAAGGCCCGCAGCGCCCAGCGTCGGTGAAGGTCGAACCGCCGCTTCATGGCGAACCGCAGCGCCAGGCCTGCGCAGGCCATCAGCAGCACCGCGTTCAGCGTATTGCCGATCGTCATATAGACCCCGGCCACAGCCCCGCGCGCGAAGGCGACGTAGAGACCCGAACCCGCGATTGCGAAGGCCACCACGACGAAGATCCGCCCGTTCCAGCGATGGAAGGCCGGGACCCTAGCCCGCAGCGCGGGGACCAGCTGCATCGCGCCGGCGAAGGTCACGAACACCGCCATCAGCAGGTGGACGCCCAGCGCCAGGTTCCCCGCCGTGTCGCCTGGGGTGTAGCCATGGCCGCTGGGCAGCACGGCGTTCCAGCGTTCCCAGTTCCCGGTCGCCGCGCCAACGCCGTAAAGGCCGACGATATAGATCCCGAAAGCCCAGAGCCCTCCGATCAGGGCGACGAACCAGGCGGAGGCCGAAAGACTCAGCGCCTTGGCGGCGGTCGACTTCATACGCAAACCCTGTCCTGACAAGCATCTCGGAGCCAGGCTAGGGATCGACGCCGACCACAGCCATGACGCGCGGCGCCACGAACTTGACCCTGGCGATCACCCTGCTACCGCTCGGCGCATGGAGAATGCCCCCAACGAGACTGTGCGAGCCCAGGCGACCGTATCGGGTGGGTTCTTCAGCGCTTTGCTGGCGTTCGCCGGGTCGCTGGGCGCGGATCGGGAGGCCTTGCTGGCGCGCACCGGTGTCCGCCCGGCCGACTTCGCCGACCAGGACGCCCGCGTGCCGCTGGCGGCCTACAAGGCGCTCTATCGGGCCGGCCAGGCGATGACCGGCGAGCCGGCCCTGGCCCTGAAGTTCCCCGAGGCCACGCGCTTTGAGCAGATCTCGATCGTCGGCCTGATCTGCCAGTCCGCCGACACCATGGGCGGGGCATTGAAGCAGCTGAACCGCTTCTCGCGGCTGGTGGTCGAGGTCGATGGCGTCTCGGACGGCCCGCGCTTCCAGCTGGCGCGCCGCGACGGCGAGCTGTGGCTGGAGGATCGCTGCTCGAACGCCGAGGACTTCCCCGAGATGGTCGAGGCGGCGCTGGCCCGGTTCGTCTGCGAGGTGACCCGCCACTATCCAGACTTCGCCTTCGTCCGCGCCGTGCACCTGACCCGGCCACGCCCCGCCCACGCGGCTGAGTACGAGCGGATCCTGCGCGCGCCCGTGACCTTCGGCGCCGCCTGGAACGCGCTGCGGATCGAGGAGGCGTGGTTGGCGCTCGAGATCCATCGTCCCAACCGCTACGCCTTCGGCATGTTCAACAGCCGCGCCGACGCGCTGCTCAAGAGCCTCGAGGCCTCGAAGACCACGCGCGGCCGGGTCGAGGCCTTGCTGATCCCGTTGCTCCACACCGGCGAACTGGCCATGGACGACGTCGCTAAAGCGCTCGGTATGAGCCGCCAGACGCTCTATCGCCGCCTCAAGGCCGAGGGCGCTAGTTTCGATCAGGTTCTGGACGCCCTGCGCCGCGAGATGGCCGAGACCTATCTCGAGCGCCTGTCAGTCAATGAGACCGCCTACTTGGTCGGCTTCTCCGAAACCAGCGCCTTCTCGCGGGCCTTCAAGCGCTGGACCGGCGTGAGTCCCCGGAGCCGGAAATCAGGTTGAGCGACACGCCGGCGCAACTTCTCGTGAGGCCGCCTCCGCCCTCTCGACAGCCTCTGGCGAACCGCCGCAACTGCCTTTGAGACCAGGGCTTGGGGGCGATCATGCGGGTGGCGGACTATGCGAGCGCGGCGGCCGACGTCGGAGCGCTGGCGACGCGTTCAGCGCGAGCGGTCGGCCCCGACCTGCTGCGCGCCGTGGCCGTCCTGATGGTCATGCTGTGGCACCTGGCCAAGCCCGCACGCGTCGGTGTGCTGGCGGACGCCTGGCCCTGGGGCTGGCTCGGCGTCGACGTGTTCTTCGTCCTCTCGGGCTACTTGATCGGCGGCCAGCTGATGGCGCGACTGGCGCAAGGCCGGCGGATCGATTTCGCCGACTTCTACCTGCGCCGGGCCTTCCGCATCCTGCCGGCCTTCCTGGTGGTCCTGGCCCTATATCTGTTGATCCCGACCATGCGCGAGGGCAAGGCCATGTTGCCGGCCTGGCGGTTCCTGACCTTCAGCATGAACTGGAACCTCGACGCCAAGGCGACCGGCACGTTCAGCTCGGCCTGGTCGCTGTGCGTCGAGGAGTACTTCTACCTGCTCGCTCCGTTGACCCTGCTGGTCCTGCGCGGCCGGGCGAAGTGGGCGGGGCCCGCGCTGGCGGGTGTGGTCCTGGTCGGCGGCATGGCGCTGCGGGCGGGACTCTACAGCGCCGTATCGGACCTGCCGTGGAACCTCTACATGGCCAAGCTCTACTATCCGACCTGGGTGCGCCTGGACGGCCTGTTGCTGGGCGTGCTGCTCGCCGCCGGCCGGACATTCCGCCCGCGGACGATGGCTCGCTGGCTGCCGGCCTGGACGGCGCTCATCTGCGGCCTGTTCGCCCTGGCGGGCGCCTTGATCGTCGTCGGCTATGAGGGCCCGTACATGGGCTTCGCGGGCTCGGTCTTCGGCTATCCGCTATTCTCGCTCGCTTGCGCCTTGCTGCTGTCGGCCTCACTCGACGCCGAGCCCTGGCTGGCGCGCCTGCCGCTGCCGGGCGTCGGGATGCTGGCGACGCTGTCCTACAGCCTCTACCTCGTCCACAAGCCGGTCTACACGCTGGACAAGGCTTGGCTGGGAGCCGGGGCGCTGACCGGCTTTCCCGCCCTGGCGCTCTACGCCTGCACGGTCTTGGCCGCCGCCCTGGCCCTGCACTTCGCCGTCGAGCGGCCGTTCCTGAAGCTGCGCGACCGGCTGCTGGCGCGGCGCTAGCCCTTCAGCGGCACATTCGCTGTCGTCGACAGGCTCGCCCACCGAGGCCCAAAAAAGAACCCCGGGAAGATGGACTTCCCGGGGCGCGCTTGCAGGTGCGAGTTCGTGATTTTGGGTCAGTGGCCGCTGGCCACGCCTTCCTCGATCTCGTGGGTCGGGGCCTTCTTGGCCGCGATCGAGAACCACAGGACGTAGAGGTAACAGACCAGCGGCGCGGCGAAGGCCAGCGACTTAGAGCCGGTCATCTCCTCGATCTTGCCGAAGATCRGCGGCAAGAAGGCGCCGCCGACGATGGCCATGCACAGCAGGCCCGAGGTCGCCGAGGCCGGGGCCGACGAGCGCTGCAGGGTCAGGGTGAAGATGGTCGGGAACATGATCGAGTTGAACAGCCCGATCAGCAGGGCGGCGAAGGCCGGGATCAGGCCGGTCGTCACCGGGACCGTCGCCAGCAGCAGGCTAATCTCGCCCGCGTGGGCGCTGGGGACCATGTCCTTGGTCAAGATCACGACCAGGCTGAGGGCGATCGCGCCCAGGGCCACGAACGTCAACAGGGCGTAGTCCTTGAACGACTTCAGCAAGGCCGAGCCGCCAAAGCGGCCGATCATGGCGAAGACCATGTAGAAGGTGGTCATCTTGCCGGCCTGCTCGGCCGGGATGTTGAGGATGTGCGCCTGCTCGATGAACAGCAGCAGGTTCAGCGAGATCGCCACCTCGGCGCCGACATAGAGGAAGATGCCGATCGAGCCGAGATTGGCCCACTTGGACGACAGGGCCGTCAGCGGGTTGACGAAGTGGCCGGTCTTCGGGGCGGCCTCGGTGATCAGATGGCGCACGAAGAAGATGGCCAGGATGAACAGGGCCAGGCCCGCGCCGATCGCGAAATAGACGTTCGAGACGAAGCCCAGGGCCTGCTCGCGCATCGGCTCGGTGATCGTGATCCCCTTCTGGAAGATCTCGCCCTTCAGCAGGAAGTTGGCGCCGAACCACAGGCCGCAGGCCGCGCCCAGTGAGTTGAACGACTGCGACAGGTTCAGGCGGAACGAGCTATCCTCGGGCCGGCCCATCGAGGCGATCAGCGGGTTGGCGGCGACCTGCAGCAGGGTGATGCCCGAAGCCATCACGAACAGGGCGGTCAGCACCAGGGCGAAGGTGTGCAGCTTGGCCGCGGCGATGGCGATAAAGCAGCCGACGACGATGCCGCCCAGGCCGACCATCACCGACTTGGCGTAGCCGAACTTCGACAGGAACGCCGCCGAGGGCATCGACATGACGCCATAGGCGATGAAGAAGGCGAAGCCGGTCAGGTTGGCTTCCACCGGGGTCAGGGTGAAGACCGTCTTCATGGTCTTCAGCAGCGGGTCCAGCAGGTTGGTGACCAGCGCCCAGATGAAGAACAGGCACGTCACATAGACGATAGCGAGCTTGACGCCCCCGCTCTTGGGCGCGGTCTTGGCGATCGCGGCGTCGGTCATTGGGCGACACCCCCGAAATTGAACTTCAACACCGCAATCACTGCACCACTCCCTAGTGACGATATTCGTGGAATCCGTCTTTGCGCGGACGCGCCATTCACCGGAAGCGTGACAACGTTGTCAACCATTTAGATGGTTTTTCTATTTCTGGAAGCGCTGCCAAGGGAACCGAAATTCCGTCGCGCCGCTAAATGGAATGGCAGGAGGCCATCATGTCGGTTCTGGCGATCCTAATCATCTCGAGCTTCTTCGTGCTGGCGGCGATGGTCGGCCTGGCCGACGCCTTGGTGCACTTCGTCTGCTGGGGCGCCAATCGCCTCACGGCTTCCAAGGCTCCCGACGAACCGGCTCATTCGCCCGTGCACGGAATCACCGCGTAGCGACTGGCCGTCAGCCAACCATCAAGCGTCGGCTGCGCGAACGGCGTCCGGGGGGTCCAGTCCCGCGCTTGGAGCTCTGGCTCGAGGGCCTCGTCCGTCCACCGCGCCCAGATGATCCAGGCGGGGGCGTCTGGCTGCCCGCAGAGAGCCCGCACCGCCGCGAGTCGCGGCCGCGGCGGCGGCGTCATCCGCCCCGATGGCGGGTTCATCCAATCGTCCTGGACCAGACCCAGCGCCCGCAGGCGCGCGGCGCGATCCTTCATCTCCAGCGACAAGGGCCGGGAAAATACCACGCCGGCGGATTGGACGCGGCTGGACCAGCTGGGCCGCCCCATCAGCACCCAAGGCTCGACGTCGCCCAGCAGCCAGAGCACCTCGCCAGACCGTGACGCGGTCATGGCGGTCAGAATGGCGTCGCGGCCCTGATCGTGCTCGCGTGCGAACGGCGATCGATCGTCCCAAAGCGCCAGCGCCAGGACCCCGATCCCGATCGCGCCGGCGATCCGAACGGCCCGGGGCGGAGCTTTCCATCCCGACGCCAGCCAGACGCCGACGACCAGGGCGACCGCCAGGCCTGGCAAGTCGCTGGTCCAGACGAACCCCAGGCTGAACGGCCACGTCCGCGGCATGGTCGCGAGAAAGCCCGACAGGTCGATGCCCCCCAGCACGCCGCACGCGATCGCCGACGCCGCCAGCACGCCGATCGCGGCCACCGCCATGTATTTCGGCCGGCTGAACTTGATCCGCTCGCCCCACAGCACGCACAGCAGGCCGGCGGGGGCGAGGACCAGAGCCAGATGGCCCACATTGCGGAACATCCAGGCCACGCCGAACAGGGTCAGCCCCCATAGGCTAAGCGGCCCGCGCCGGGGCAGCTCGGCGGCCAGCATGGCCAGACAGGCGGCGGCCAGGACGGCGGTCGGCTGTAACATCCGCCAGGTCTGCAGTTGCAGGAACAGGAGCAGCGAAACGCCGTCGCCCAGCACGGCCGAGACGGCCACGCCCAAAAGGCCGGCGGCCAGGGCGCCCAGGGCCAGCCGCTGGGGCGCGCCGCGCAGCAGGACGGCTCCCGCCCCCAGGCCGCAGACGTGCAGCGCCATCAGGCTCCAGGTCTCGATCGGCCATTCCGAAGGAAAGACGATCGGGCTGCGTTTTTCGACAATGGCCCGCCAGATCGGGTCCATGAGGGTGACGACGCGATCGGCCAAGGGCAGGCGCAGCAGGCCGGCGATCGTGACCAGCGCCACAGCCGCGAGGGCGGCCCACAGCCAGCGGCGGTCCTCCAGGCACAAGGCCAGGCCGACGGCCGCGGCCGAGCAGAGGCCCATGATCGGGTGAAACAGCATGCCGACGGCGCAGGCGGCCAGGCTCAGGATCCTGTGCCCCGACAGATACGCCGCCATGCCGGCCAAGCCCGCGGCCTCGGCCAGGCCGCGCGGCGTTGCGTAGGGCTCGGCATAGCCGATGGCGTTCAGCGGCCCGTACAGCGGTGGCAGCACGACGACGAAGACCAGCGCCGCCCAGCGGACGGCGGGCGGGCGGTCGGCCAGGAAGCGTTCGACCATCCAGGCGGCCGCGGCGAACCAGAGCGCCAGGGTCAAGGCCACGATCGCCATGGCGCCGCTGCTCAGGCCCAGCAGGTCGATCAGCCGGGCCAGCAGCGGCGTGTAGAGACTGAAGCCGAACTGGCCGTCGTGGACGAACATCAGGTCCTGGCCCACGCCGGACGGGTCCAGCTTGGCCAGGGCGGCCGCCACATAGAGGCGGCCGTCGTGATAGACGCCCGGATAGGCGCGGCTCAGGAGAAAGAGGCCGAAGGCCGCCAGCAGCCCCGGCCAGGCCCCCTTGGCCCAGGAGGAGACGCGGTCGGCCGGGCTCACGGCCGCGCGGCGTCGACGCGGGGCGCGCGGAACAGCAGCGCTCGGCGGACGGTGAAGTTGAACAGGAAGACGACGCCCGCGGTCGGGATCTTGGCCAGGCCGGGCGTCCAATGCAGGGCCTCGACCCACAGCGCCATCAGGCCCTGGGTCAGGATCAGGCCCGCCAGGCCGACACCCAGAAAGCCCACGAACTCGCGCTTGCGGTCGGCGACCGGGCGGTGGCGGAACACCACCGAGACCGACAGGACATAGGTCACGCCGATCCCGCTGGTGAAGCCCGCGCCCGAGGCGACCAGATAGTTCACGCCAAGCTTGGTCAGGATCAGCAACAGGCCCCAGTCGACGCCCAACGCCAGGGCGCTGGCCAGGCCGTAGAGCGTCAGTTCCCGCAAGCCTTCGGGGAGTCGGCGCCAGAGCTGAAGGCCAAGGCCCATGCTAGGCGGCGACCTTCTTGGGCACGGCGCGTTCGCTACGCAGCGCCTCGCGGGCCCCGGAGACGCCGGCCTCACTGTACTCGGCGTCCTCGTTGACCTCCCAAACGTCGTGGACGATCTCGCCGGCGATGATGTTCTCGGCCGTCAGCAGGCCGGTCATCATGGCGTGGTCCTGGTTGTTGTACTTGTGCATGCCGTTGCGGCCCACCAGGTGCAGGCCCGGGAAGTGCATCTTCAGGTCCAGACGGATCATCTTGATGTGCTCGGCATAGGCGTCGTCATAGACCGGATAGGCCTTGTGCTGGCGCACCACGCAGGCGTCGTAGACGTCGGCCGGCTCCATCAGGCCGATCTTGCCGATCTCGCGCTTGGCCTGGGCGACCAGGTCCTCGTCCGAGCTGGTCCACAGGCCGTCGCCCTCGAAGCAGAAATATTCCAGGCCCAGGCACGTCGAGACGCCGTCCGGGATCATCTCCGGCGACCACGAGCGGAAGTTCTGCACGCGGCCGACCTTCACCGACGGGTCGTGGATATAGATCCAGTTGTCCGGCAGCTCCTTTTGCGGCTTGCCGATCAGGACCACGGTGATGAAGTCGCGGTACATCAGCTCGCCGGCGTGGAAGACGCTGATCGGGGTAGGCGAAACCGCCTGCATCAGCTCGCGGATCGGGGCCGAGGAGACGACGTCGTTGGCCGTGTAGATCTCTTTCTTGCCGTCGACGCCGGCGACCGAAACCGTCCAGATCTTGGCCATCTTGTCGTAGTGCAGGCCGTCGACCTTGCGGCCCAGACGGACCTCGCCGCCCAGGGCCGTGATCTTGGCGGCGCAGGCCTCCCACATCATGCCAGGGCCCTTGCGGGGATAGCGGAAGCTCTCGATCAGGGTCTTGGGCGCGCCCTCTCCGGTCGCCTTGGCCTTGACGCCCAGCGAGCGCTTGACGCCGTCGATGATGGCGGCGGCCAGGTCCAGACCCTTGATGCGCTGGCTGGCCCAGTCGGCCGAGATCTCATCGCAGCTCATGCCCCACACCTTCTCGGTGTAGGTCTTGAAGAAGATCGAGAACAGCTTCTCGCCGAACTGGTTGCGGACCCATTCGTGGAAGGTGGTCGGGGCGGCGATCGGCCGGAACTTGGCCCAGCCGAACGAGGCCATGCACTTGGCGGCGGTCAAGACGCCCAGATTGGCCAGGGCCTCGAAGGCCTTCAGCGGATAGGCGTAGAACTTCTCGCGATAATAGATCCGCGACAGGCGCGGGCGGTCGATGAAGTCGTCGGGCAGGATCTCGTTCCAGAGGTCGACGATCTCCTGGCTCTTCGAGAAGAAGCGGTGGCCGCCGATGTCGAACTTGAAGCCCTTGTAGTCCACGGTGCGGCTGATGCCGCCGACATACACGGGGTCCATCTCCAGCACGGTCACGCCGCGCCCGGCCTTGGCCAGCGTATAGGCGGTCGTCAGGCCGGCCGGACCGGCGCCGATCACCAGGGTTTCCACGTGCTGGGCCATCCGCCCCTCCAATCCCGTTTGGGCAATCCCATTTCAGTACAGGATGGAGCGGGATGGTTAAGGCGGGGTCGCGAGGCGTGGTGAATCCCGGTTAATTGTGAATCTGGGACGATGGGTCGCGGTGGCGGGTTGGTCACTGGCCCCCCTCCGCGCTGCGCGCTCCTCCCCCGGAGAGGGAAGAAGGAAGTCCTTCCGCCCCCTCCGGGGGCGGACGACCACGCGGAGCGTGGTCAGGTGGGGGCTCTGCGGCGTTGGCGGGTGGAACTCGGCCTCGTCACCGATACCCCAGCAACGCCCGCAGCCCCGGCGCGTGGAAGTCCACCACCCGCTTGTGGGTGTCGGACAGCAGCCTGGGCACTTCGGCGGTGACTTTGAGGTTCTCGCTGGCGGTGCGGCTTTCGCGGCGGTCGGCGCCGGCCTCGACGCGGTCGCGCCAGTCGGCGGGCAGGTCGAGGCCGCAGTCGGCCAGCAGCTGGCGGAAGAAGGCCTCGGCCCGCCTGGAGCCTAGGTCGTTCAGGGCCTCGACGATGTCTTCGTAGCGGACGATCACGGCGCGCGAGCCCAGCCAGGCCACGGCGTTCATACTGAAGATGTCCTTCAGGTCCGGCACGCGGCCGTGCGCGCCCAGGATCATCATCATGATGACGTCCTCGACCGTCGCGCCGCCGTTCTTGATGTGCTCCAGCCCGCCCTGGAACTCGTCGGACAGGTAGAAGCGGGCCCGGGCCAGCACCCAGTCGTAGGGATCGCGCACCAGCACGAGGTGGCGCACGTCGCGCAAGGCCACGGCCGACTCGTCCGAGAACAGCATGTGGCCCCAGCTGATCATCGGCTTGTCGGCCAGGAACGCGTCGCGGCTGCGCGACAGCAGGGCGTGCTGGATGTACTCGCGCCGCCAATGCTGCTCGGGGTCGACGAACATCCGCAGGATGTTGCGGATCAGGTGCGTGCCGGCCTTGGGCACGCTGTTCAGGAACACCGGCTGGGACAGGCGCGCGCGGTCGAAGCGCTCGCCGATCGCGTCGAGATTGTCGGGCTTGCCGCGGATGATGGCGTTCACGCGAGGGCCTTGAAAAGAAGCGGACAGAAAAACGGCGGCGGATCGCTCCGCCGCCGTCATCTTAGAGGATCAGGTCGGGACTAGAAGTGCGCCTTGATGTTCATGAAGACGCGACGCCCCAGATAATCGTACTGCGACGACAGGACCGAGGTCCCGACCGTCTCGTACAGGCCTTGGCCAATCGTCAGCGCCGGCGGTTGCTCGTCGAACAGATTCGAGACGCCGCCGGTGATCGACCAACCCTCGAACTGCTTGCGCAGCGAGACGTTGTGGTAGGCCGTGAACTCGGTGTGGATCTTGTAGAACGAGGTCCCCGCCGTGTTCTTGTCCACCTCCGTCTCGGCGTCCGAGGCCTTGCCGATCATGTCGACGCCCCAGAAGCCGGTCCAGTCGCCCTTCTGGAAGCTTAGGTTCAGCTGACCAGTCCAGTCCGGATCGCCGACGAAGCCGTTCTGGTCGACGACGGTGTCGGCGAACTTGGCCTCGGTGTCCTTCAGTTGCCAGGTCGACTGCAGCTCGGTCGTCATGCGGATGTCCCAGGGCAGGTCGACGCCGTACTGGACGGTCAGGTCGATGCCGCGGTTAATCTGCTCGGCGATGTTGATGTAATTGTCGGTGACGGTGGTGATCAGGTGCGAGCCGGGATTGCGCGCGAACAGGCTGCACAGCCGGTCTTTCGGGAAGTTCAGCGACTTGTAGCACTGGTTGACGATCGTCCCCGCCCCCAGCTGCGTGACCTCGTTCTTCACGTCGATGTCGAAATAGTCGACGACGACCTGCAAGTCGGCGAACTTTGGCGTCCAGATGACGCCGTAGGTCTTGGCCAGCGAGGTTTCGGCGACGAGACCGCCCTTGCCGCCGGACGAGGTGACGGTCGCCTGGGCGCCCGCGCCGGTATAGCTGTCGGGGATGCCGTCGGCGCGACAGTTGTCGGCCACGCGCTGGGTGATGTTGCCCTGCGCCAGGTTTTGGCCCCAGCGCACGCACGGATCGATCGTGCGTTGGTTGGCGAAGGCCGTCTCGGCGTTCTTGTACAGCTCGAACAAGGCCGGCGCGCGGAACGAGGTGCCACGGGTGGCCCGGAGACGCAGCGACGGGACGATCTGCCAGTTCAGGCCGACCTTATAGGTGTCGTCCTCGCCGTAGGAATTGACCTTGGTGTGACGGCCCGACAGCGACAGCTCGACGCTCTTGGCCAGGAACATGTCCTTGAAGATCGGCACGCTGAGTTCGCCGTAGACTTCCCGCGTCAGGTCATCGCCCTTGGTGATGCCCGAGGCCGACGAGTTCCAGATGTTGCCGGCCAAGGTGATCGGGCCGGGCGTGTCATTGATCGAGTCCTTGCGGTAGTGGAAGCCGAGGGCCACCCCGACCTCGCCGGCTGGCAACTTGAACAGATTGCCCGAGACCGAACCTTCGAAGACCAATTGCTTGTAGATTGTCTTGCCGGTCTCGGTGTCGAACAGGAAGGCTTCCTCCTCGGGCGCGTATTTGCCCGCCAGGAAGTCGGGCGTGATCCAAGCCACGTCGACGCACTGCTTCTTGCTGATCGGCGTGACTTGACCGGCGCAGGAACCCGTGCGGAACGCGGCGATGTCGACCGCGTCCTTCAGGATCACGTCCTGGGAATAGAGGCCCTTGTTGTGGCTGTACTGGGTGAAGATGTCCCAGTCCCAGCCCTTCAGGAAGTCGATCTTGCCGAAGTCGCCGCGCAGGCCGCCGACATAGCGCTGGTAGTCGACACGCTGGCCATCACGCGCGTGGTTCGTGACCGGGGTCGGCGACAGGATGAAGTCGCCCGTGAAGCCGGCCGAGAACGGATCGGCGTCGCCCGTGTAGAAGTAGCTCCAGAATTGGCGATAGCCATTGGTCTTGGTCGCGCGGCGGTTCAGCAGGGCCTCGCCATACGCCTCGACGCTATCGGTGATCTTGAACGTGCCCTGGGCGAAGACCGTGTTGCGCTCGGTGCGAGGGGTCAGCGACTTGGACAGGTTGAACGGGCTATTGTAGTCCAGCACGCCGATGTCGGCGGCCGCCGGATCGTCGCTGTAGCCGACGGTGTAGAAGCCGGCCGGCATGCCCGGATAGCCGCCGCCCGCCGGAACCTGCGGGATCAGCCCCTTGATCTTGCCGGTGTAGTCGTACTGCAACTTGCCCGGCAAGCCGGCGAAGCTGAAGTCGTAGAGCCAGATCTGATCGTACAGCAGGTCACGGCACTGGATCTGGCCGGTGCGTGGATCAATCGTGTCCCTACGCTTGCCGTTCGAGCCGGTGATGTACTGACGACCGCAGTTGGTGTAGCTGCGCTGCCCCCGCGTCTGCTCGGCCTTTTTGAAGTACTCGTACGAGAGGCTCAGGAAGCCGCGGTCGAAGGTCTTGGCCCAGCTGGCGCTGGCCGAGTACTGCTCGCCGCCATGCTTCTGCGGCTGGCTGTAGAACATCTCCGCGTCGATGCCGTCGGTGTCGCGCTTGGTGATGATGTTGACCACGCCGGCCACGGCGTCCGAGCCGTAGACCGAAGACGCGCCGTCCTTGAGGATGTCGACGTGGTCGATCACCGACAGCGGCAGGACGTTCAGGTCGAAGGCCGAGACGCCGCCGCGGGTGCCGGCCGGACCCGCCCGGCGGCCATTCAGCAGCACCAGGGTGCGGTTCGGGCCCAGGCCACGCAGCGACACGGTTTCCGAACCGGGACCGCCGTCCGTGACGAAGGCGTTGGAGATCGCCGCGGTCACCTGCGGCGAGCCCGAGGCGATCGTCGACGACTGCAGAAGGCCCGTGGCGCTGGCGATGCCGCGCAGCTGGCCTTGCTCGGCCGAGATGACCTGGATCGGGTCGGGGCTGTTGAACGCGCTACGCTTGATGCGCGAACCCGTGACGACGACGGCCTCGACCTCGGTCTGGGGTTGATCGGGCGTCTGGGGCGCCGTCTGGGCCATGGCCGGGAGAGCCACGCCGGCCGCCAGCCCCGCGATGATCGTCGAGGCCAGAAGATGTCTACGATGAGTGAGCATTGGAGGATTTTCGCCTTCGATTGCGGACAACGCGGCACGCCCCCCCGCCAAGCCCCGTTGGCGCGCGACGAATTACCGCTGCGACCACCCAATCCGCTTCGCGGCGGGACCGCAATCTTACCGTCAGCGAATTGTCGCATTTCAGGCGAACTGTGGCAGACGGCACGCAGTTCGTGCTTCGAAAGCCATATTGCGAAGTCTTTTTAACCGTTTACGCGCGGGGAAAGCGACCCCAGCCGCCACATTTCCGGCCTCATGTGTCGCCCCTCGGGGATCACCCAAAGAAGAAGGCCGCCGAGTCTCCTCGGCGGCCTCTCTGATTCTCGGAGGGAAGGGTCAGGCTTCGTCGGGTGTGGCGAAACGCTTGGCCTGGGCGATCCAGGCGTCGCGCTCGGCGCGCCCCTTCAGGCTCAGCAGCTGGTCGTAGGAGGCCAGTTCGTCCGGCGTCCAGGCGGCGATCTGGCTGAAGGTCGTCACGCCCAACTCGGCCAGAGAGGCGGCCAGCTTGGGGCCGACGCCAACCAGGCGGGTCAGATCGTCGCCGGCGGTTTCGACAGCGGCGAGGACGGCTTCAGGAGCGGCCTCCACTGCCGGGGCGGCCGTCTCGGCGAACTCGACAGGCGCTTCGGCGACGACTTCGGCCGCCTCGGCGACCACCGGCTCAGCCTCCGGCGCGACCACCGCTTGGGCGACGTCTTCGTTGGCGGCGGCGGTCTCGACCAGCGGCTCGGCCGCAGCCTCGACGATCTCCTGAGCGGCGTCCAGCACCGTCTCGGTGGCCTGGACCGCCAGGGCGACAGCGCCAACGACCGGCTCGGCGATCGCTTCGGTCAGCGGCGGCGTCGCCTCCAGTTCGGCCACGGCTTCGGCGGGCGGCGCGACCGGTTCCGGCGTCAGGGCCATCAAGGCTTCGAGGTTGACCGCTTCGCGCCAGCGCGAGGCCCACCACCAATAGGTGGCCCCGGCCGCCGCCGCGCCGCCGAACATCAGCCACAGCGGCGAGGCCGCGCCGATCGCCAGGTGCGGGGCGGTCCGCGCCTCGGCCTCGTCGGTCTTGTACTCGGGTAGGAAGGAGAAGATCGAAACCATGGCGCGCTCCGTTGGGCTGACAACCGCGATTTATTGCAGCGCAGCATAACACGGAAAACGCGTTCGCAATCGCAAAAGTGCCGGCCTTCGATCAACTGAGTCTCAGCTCAGCCCGACGACCTTCAAAAGGACCCCCGCGACCACCAGGACGGCGATCATGGCCAGCATCGGCAGGCGGGTGGCGAAGACCAGCATCAGGGCAAGGACCATCAAGCCCAGGGCGCCGTAGTCCAAAGTGGCGACGTCCGGCAGCATGACGCGCACGAGGCCCGCGACCTCCATCGTCTGGCCGCCGCGGAACAGCAGGTGGATGGCGAACCACAGGGCCAGCTGGCCGATCACCCCCACCGAGGCGGCCGAGATCAGGGCCAGGGCTCGCGACGGGCGCGGCCGCCGGCCCCAGCGCTCGAACAGCGGCCCGCCGGCGAAGATCCACAGGAACGACGGGGCGAAGGTGGTCCAGGCCGCCATCAGCCCGCCTAGGACACCTAGCACCCAGGCCCATTCCGGCGCGGCGGTCTGGAAGGCGCCGACGAAGCCGACGAAGACGAACACCAGGATCAGCGGCCCCGGCGTGGTCTCGGCCAGGCCCAGGCCGTCCAGCATCTGGGTCGCCGACAGCCAGCCCAGCGCCGAGGCCGCCTGGCCGATATAGGCCAGGGCCGCATAGGCGCCGCCAAAGCTGATCGCGGCCAAGCCACCGAACGACAGGCCCATCCAGGCCAGGGTCGAGCCCGGCGCGACGATCCAGGCCAGGGCGATCGGAGCCAGCCACAGGGCCAGGCAGGCCAGCGCGGTCCTGCCCTGCCCTTTGAGCGGCGCGGGCGCAACGTCGGAAACGCCCTCTCCGCCCTTGGCCGTGGCCCAGCCCAGCACGCCCGCGCCCAGCACGACCAGCGGGAAGGGCACGGTGGTGAAGGCCAGCAGGGCGAAGGCCGCGCCGCAGGCGATGGCGGCCATGCGATCCTTGATGGCCCGCCCGCCGATCTTCAGCAGGGCCTGCAGCACCAGGGCCACCACCGCCGCCTTCAGGCCCAGCAGCACCGGCGCGGCCCAGTCCGAGCGGCCATGGGCGACATACAGCGCCGACAGGGCCAGCATGACGGCCAGGCCCGGCAGCACGAACAGCAGGCCCGCCGCCAGGCCGCCCCGGATCCCGTGCAGCCGCCAGCCCAGCCAGGTGGCCAGCTGCTGGGCCTCGGGGCCGGGCAGCAGCATGCAGAAGCTGAGCGCGCGGGCGAACTCGTCGTCGTCGACCCAGTCACGGGTCTCGACCACTTCCCGGTGCAGCAGGGCGATCTGCCCGGCCGGTCCGCCGAAACCCAGCAGGCCGATCTTCAGCCAGACCGGCAGGGCCTCGGCGAAGGTGGGCGGGATCCTCGGCGGATTGGCGGTCAAGTCAGGTCCGCCAGACGCGCGAGCGGCCGCCAGTCTCGCCCAGGCCAGAGGCGATCCAGTCGCCCGCCCGAGCGGCCGCCTCGTCGACCGAGGCCGGAGCCCCGATCATCACCATCGCGCAGCCGTTCATCTTCATGGGGTCCGTCAGCGGCCGGAGGCGGAGCTCGGCGACTAGCAGCTGGTTCGTGACGGTTTCCATCGCGCGCAGGAAGGCGTCGAAGGTCTCCAGGTCCTTGATCGGCAGCCAGACGGCCAGGGCGGCGTCCTTGGCGCGGGCCAGGACCGCCCGGGTCGTCTCGACGATGCGCGAATAGTCGTCCGGCCGCTCGAACGGCGGGTCGATGACCACGAAGGGCCGGCCGCCGCGCCCGGCCTGCTGCACGGCGGTCGTAAAGCCGTCGGCTTCCAGCGCCTGGGCGCTGGCATAGGGGGCCAGGGTCTCGCGCAGCAGCCGGGCGTCGTCGGGCCGCAGCTCGCAGCCGGCGTAGCGGTCGGTCTTGCGCAGCGCCCGGGCCAGCAGCAGCGGCGAGCCCGGATAGAGGTCGCCGTCTTTCCCACCGTTCATATCCGCCACCGCCTTCAGCAGCGGATCGAACACCGACGGAGCATCGCTCGCCGCTTTCAGCCGGAAGATCCCCGCCTGGGCCTCGCCCGAGCGGCGGGCCATCTCGCCCGAGAGGTCATAGCCGCCCGCCCCGGCATGGGTGTCGATCACCGACAAGGCGCTGCTCTCGTTCTGCAGGGCCGACAGCATGGCCAGCAGGATCGCGTGCTTATGAAGGTCGGCGAAGTTGCCGGCGTGGAAGGCGTGGCGGTAATTCATCCCGCGTCCCTACCACGCCCCGTGGGCGCGGCCAGCCACGCGCAGTTCCTCGACCATCATCTCTTTCAAGGACGGCGGCGCGACGATCTCGACCGCGTCGGCCCAGGTGAACAGGTGCCAGGACAGCTCGCGCATGCCGCCGGCCCGGAAGGTGACCAGCACCGAGCCGTCCGGCTCCTGGGTCACCTGCTGGGTCGCGTGGAAGCGCCAGCGCAGGGCGTCGTCGGCCCGCTCCTTCTTGATGCGCAGGACCACGTCTTGGATCTCGTCGTGATAGATGCCGAAGCTCTCGTCGGCGAAGGCCTGCAGCGAGAAGTCCTCGGGCGGGGGGGCCGGTCTGTCGAGCACCTTGATGTCGCTCATCCGGTCCAGGCGCCAGGAGCGCGGCCGGCCGCCCTGGCCCTCCAGCGCCACCAGATAGTTGCTGCGCCCGAACAGGACGCCCAGCGGCGTCACCTCCCGCGTCCGTCCCGGCGTGCTGCCGCCCTGGTAACGGAAGGACAGGGCCGACAACCCCTTGACCGCCTGGCGGATGGCGGCCAGCAGCGCCTGGTCCTCGAACGGCCGGGGGCCAGCGTGGACGGCGATCGTCTCGGCCTGGACCAGCGCCTCGACGTCGGGCGCGACGCGTCGGCGGGCCGAGCCGCGCAGGGCCGACAGCAGCTTGGCCTCCAGGGCGTACAGCGAGGCGGCGCGGGCCTCGGCCCCGGACGCCTTGTACGAATCGGCGGCCGTGCGCAGGGCGGCCAGCTCCTCGGCGGTCGGGGTCTGGAACAGGCCGTCCAGCCCCGACGGGATCCGGAAGCGCTTGGTCGGCGGATCGTCGATCGCCTCCATCTGCGGGAAGGCGGCCCAGACGGCGTCGCGCATCCGCTCGGCGGTACGGCGGCCGACGTCCAGGTTCTGGGCCATCTCGTCCAGGGTCAGGCCTTCGGCGGAACCGGCCAGCATCCGGGCCAGGTCCAGCAGGCGGGTGGCTTTCTCGTGTCTCATGCGTTCCTCAAGCAGACGCACAGCTTACGACCGTTTCTGTCGCAACGCCCGCACATTCTGCGGGGGTCGAGACTGGAGACCCTTCAAAGGAGGCCCTGATGTCGCGCTTCGCCTGCTCCCCCTGGGCCGTTGCCCCCGTCAACCAGGCCATGATCTCGGCCGTGCTGGACTTCGCCGACATCCATCGCGACCTGGGCGGCGGACGCACCCTGCGCCGGATCAGCCACGAGCGCGCGGCCAAGGCCGACATGTTCCTGCTGCTGGGCCGCGACGTCGAGCGCGTCACCGACATCGGCCTGGTGTGGAACGATCGCGAAGACCAGATCGTCCGCGTCACCGACGACGCCGAACTGCGCGATTCTCGCATGGCCGCCTGGGAAGAGGCGTTCGAGCTGTTCGAGACCGAGGACACCGACGAAATGGCCGAACCGATGCGCCTCTGCGCCTGACCCGGGGCGCCGCGAGCACGCTCATGAGGCGATCGCCGCGACCTCCGCGAGCGCCCGTAATGCGCGCATCTGCCTAAAATCCGATATCCGCCGCCGCGCAAAACGGCGCCCGCCGGGCGCCGGCGCGGTTGTGGCGATTTCCTGACACCCCGCCATTGCCGAACGCCGAGACCTTCCCCCCCATGAATAAATCGGAAAGTTCCCGATAGATTTTTAGTGCGTGCGTCAAAAAATATAATCGTCGGGAGAAAAACGCCATGGATGGAGCATTCGACACGCGTCAATAAACAAAATGAGGGGGTTATTAATGACTCGACGTTTCAAACCCGCACTGTTGGCGGGCATTTCGGCATTGTCCATTACTATCGGATACTCTGCATCCGCCTTCGCCGCCGACGCCGCGGCCACGCCGCCCGACCAAACTGAAGTCGACACCGTCATCGTCACCGGCACGCGCCAGACGGGTCTGCGTGTCATCGACAGCCCCGCCCCCGTCCAAGTCGTCGACACCAGCACGCTGGAGCGCACGGGCGCGRTCGACCTGCGGGTCGGCCTCGCCAATCTGGTGCCCTCGTTCAACGCCCAGGCGTTCGGCGGCGACACCGCCAACCTGACCCTTTCGGCCCGCCTGCGCGGCCTTTCGCCCAACCAGGCCCTGGTGTTGGTCAACGGCAAGCGCCGCCACACCACGGGCAACCTCGCCGTGCTGTCGGGCGTCTATCAAGGCGCCGCCGCGGCCGACCTGGGCTTCATCCCGATGGCCGGCATCGGCCGCATTGAAGTGCTGACCGACGGCGCCGCGGCCCAGTACGGCACCGACGCCATCGCCGGCGTCGTCAACATCATCCTGAAGAAAAACGGCTCTGGCGGCTCGATCTCGGCCACCGGCGGCGAATACTTCGACGGCGGCGGCAAGACGGCCGGCGGCTCGGTCAATATCGGCATGTCGCCGACCGAGAACAGCTATCTGAACATCACGGTCGAGAGCAAATATCACGGCTTCAGCAACCGCGGCCTGCCCGACCAGCGCGTCTTCAACCCGGCCAGCCCCAGCTATTCGGCCGCCAACAACGCCATCGAAAGCAAAATCCCCGGCTATCCGAACCTGAACCTGATCTCGGGCGACGCCGAGTATCGCCTGAATAACCTGGTCTATAACGCCGGCATCGCGCTGCCGATGGACTTCGAGGTCTATTCGTTCGGCACCCTGGGCCACAAGGACGCCTCGGCCTACGAGAACTATCGCCGCTACAACCGTATCCAGGGCAAGCAGGGCGCGGCCGACCGGCCCTTCCCGCTGGGCTTCAGCCCGCGCGAGCGCATCATAGAAGACGACTACGCCATGACCCTGGGCGTATCGGGCAAGCTGGCCGGCTGGGATGTCGACCTGTCCTCGACCTACGGCAAGGATGACATCGAGGTCCGCGTCGAGAACTCGGCCAACGCCAGCCTCTACGCCGACACCTCGACCCTGACGACCAAGGGCTTCACCCCGACCTCGTTCCACGCCGGCAGCTGGCGCACCACCCAGTGGACCAACAACCTGGACCTGCGTCGCGGCTTCGACGTCGGCTTCTCGGCCCCGCTGGACGTCGCCGTCGGCTACGAGCAGCGCCGCGACACCTACCGGATCGGCCAGGGCGACGCGRCCTCGACCTACAAGGAAGGCTCGCAGTCGTATCCGGGCTTCTCCAAGACCGACGCCGGCGGCCACGCCCGCACCAGCTGGGCCGTGTACGGCGACATCGCCGCCACGCCGGTCGAGGCGTGGAAGATCGACGCGGCCGTCCGCTACGAGAAGTTCAGCGACTTCGGCGACACCACGGTCGCCAAGCTGACCAGCCGCTATGACTTCAACGAGATGTTCGCGGTTCGCGGCACGGCCTCGACCGGCTTCCGCGCCCCGACCCTGGCGGAGTCGTACTACTCGGCGACCAACGTCTCGCCGACCAGCGCCTTCGTCCAGCTGGCCCCGAACTCCAGCGCCGCCCGCCTGCTGGGCATCGATACGCTGAAGCCCGAGAAGTCGAAGAACTACAGCCTGGGCATCGTGGCCCACCCGATCCCGAAGATGACGGCCACAGTCGACATCTACCAGATCAACCTCAAGAACCGGATCTTCGGCTCCAGCTCGATCTTCGGCATCCGCAACGGCGTGGTGGTCAACGCCAACGTCAACGCCGCCATCGCCGCCAATGGCAACGTGCTGGACAGCACGGTGACCAGCACCGGCATCAACATCTTCTCGAACGGCCTCGACAGCYGCACCCGCGGCCTGGACTTCGTGGTCGCCTACCCCACCAGCCTGGGCGACTACGGCCGTGTCGACTGGACGCTGAGCGGCAACTTCAACAAGACCAAGATCACCAAGGTCAAGGCTCCCCCGGCGCCGCTGGCGACCCCCAGCGCCGCCTTCCCGAGCGGCCAGGTCCTGTTCGCCGGCAACGCCGCCTCGCTGCTCGAAAAAGGCTCTCCGAAGTACAAGATCGGCCTGAACGGCCTCTACACGTTCGGCAAGGTCTCGCTGTCGGTGACCGAGACCTTCTACGGCAAGGCCGAGGCCCTGTCCGACCCCGGCACCGGCCCGCTGCTGAACACCCAGGCCAGCGCGGCGGCGATCACCGACGCCGAACTGTCCTACAAGTTCCCGATGGGCGTCACCGCCGCGATCGGGGCCAACAACGTGTTCAACAAGTATCCGGACAAGTTCACGGCCGCCTACCAGGCCGCCTGCATCGCCTCCGGCGGCGGCTGCGTGGCCCAGTACACCTCGTTCTCGCCGTACGGCATCAACGGCGGCTACTACTACGGCCGACTGTCGTTCGCCTTCTAGGGCGGGTTTCAAGCTGAAACGCGAAGGGGCGGACCGCGAGGTCCGCCCCTTTTGCTTTGGAGGAGATGCTGGAACACCCCCTCCGTCACGTCGCCTATCGGCGCCGCGCCACCTTCCCCGTTTCACGGGTGAGGAGGAAATCCTCCTCCCCTGCGCAGCGGGGGAGGTGGCGCGATGCGGATACGCATCGCGACGGAGGGGGCGCTTCCCCAAGTCACAACGCCTTCCCCATCCGCACCAACGGCACCCGATAGCCCGTCGAGGTCACCGCCTCGAACGGTTCGATGTCGTGATAGCCGCAGGCCCGGTACAGCGGCACGCCGCCCACGGTCGCGGCCATCTCGACGCGGGAGAAGCCCTCGGCCTGCGCCGCCGCCTCGCAGGCGTCCAGCACCAGCCGGCCGACGCCTTTGCGGGTGTGGTCGGGGTGGGTGTACATCGCCCGCACTCGCGCCGCGTCCTTGGCCGGGTCCAGCAGCGCCGCATCGCGTCCGGCCGAATGGTCGCCGCCGAACAGGGTGGCGCGCCGGGACCAGCCGCCGCAGCCGGCGATCTCGGTCCCCTCTTCGACCACGAAATAGGTGCCGTCGGCGATCAGCTGGGTGTCCAGGCCCATGATCTCGAACGAGGCCTTCACCCCCTCGGGCGGCAGGAAGGCCCCGAGAAGCTCGCCGATCGCGCGATCCATCAGGGCCGACAGGACAGGCATGTCGTCGGGACGCGCCAAGCGCAGGCGTAAGGCGGGGACGGACGATTTCATACGGGCTCCATCACAACGTCGCGGCGCGCGAGAAAACAAGGATTCGGCGAGTGCCCGGCGATCTTCCGACCTCGCTCACCGATCGCTCATTGACCGCCTCAGGCGCCCAATGCCGAGGCGTCTAACATGTCAGACCCGACCTTGACCGAAAACGGATTGCGTCGCCGTGATCGGAATTTGGAGATGTCTTCCGTCCGGCGCGACACGATCGCCGGAGCCAAGCCAGCGCCAAGGCGACGCCGGCTGATCAACAAGGACGGCGGGGATTGCATGAGTGGATTGGACGCGTCTGCGACGGGTGGCGTACTCACACGCCGTCGCTTCTTCGAAAGCCTGGCCGCGGTCGGCGGCATGTCGCTGGTGCTCTCGGGCATGGACGCCCTGGGCTTCGGCATGGCCTCGGCCACCGAACTGCCGCCCGAACTGACCGGTGGGGCCAAGGGGACCAAGATCATCGTCCTGGGCGCGGGCCTGGCCGGCATGACCGCCGCCTATGAACTCAGCAAGGCCGGCTATCAGGTGCAGGTGCTGGAGGCGCGCGCGTTCGCCGGCGGCCGCTGCCAGACGGCGCGCAAGGGCTTCAAGCACACCGACCTGATCGGCCACGAGCAGACCTGTGAGTTCGACGAAGGCCACTACATCAATCACGGCCCCTGGCGGATCCCGTATCACCACCGCTCGACCCTGCATTACACCAAGCTGTTCAGCGTGCCGCTGGAGAGCTTCGTCAACGACAACGACGCCTCCTACGTCTATTTCGAGAAGGCGACCGGGCCGCTGGCCGGCAAGCCGGTGCGCAAGGGCGAGATCGCCGCCGACATCCGCGGCTACACCGCCGAACTGGTCGCCAAGGCCGCCAGCCAGGGCCAGTTGGACGCCCCGCTGTCGGGGATCGATCGCGAGAAGTTCATCGCCTACCTGGTCAATGAAGGCCGGCTGTCCAAGGACCTGGCCTACAAGGGCACCGAGGGGCGCGGCTTCGCGGTCCACCCCGGGGCCGGCGTCGATCCGGGCCCTGGCAAGGAGCTGCCGCCGTTCGCGTTCAAGGACGTGCTGGACAGCAACGCCTGGCGAGTCCTGAGCTCGGTCACCGGCTTCGAGCAGCAGCGCACCATGCTGCAGCCGATCGGCGGCATGGACCAGATCGCCAAGGGCTTCGAGAAGCACGTCGGCTCGATGATCCGCTATTCGACCGTGGTCGAGAAGATCAAGCAGTCGCCCAGCGGCGTGACGGTCTCGTTCAAGGGAGCCGACGGCAAGTCCGGCGAGATCACCGCCGACTATTGCGTCTGCACCATCCCGCTCAGCGTGCTCAAGCAGATCGACCTCGACGCCTCGGCCCCGTTCAAGGCGGCGATGGAAGGCGTCTCGTACGCGCCGGTCAACAAGATCGGCCTGCAGATGAAGACCCGCTTCTGGGAAGAGAAGCACCACATCTATGGCGGCCACGTCTACAACGACATCCCGGGCATCAACAGCATCACCATGCCCTCGTGCGGCTGGCAGGGGCAAAAGGGCGTGCTGCTGGGCTATTACGGGTTCGGCGGCGAGGCGGCGCGGATCAGCGCCAAGAGCCCGGCTGACCGCGCGGCCTACGCCGTGGCGGCGGGCCAGAAGATCTTCCCGGAATACGCCGAGAACTTCGAGAACGCCTTCTCCTTCAGCTGGCACCTGGCCGAGTTCAATCTGGGCGGCTGGGCCGAGTGGGGCGAGAACGGCCGCAAGGAGTCCTACCCCCTGCTCTGCCAGCCCGACGGTCGCCTCTATCTGGCCGGCGAACACCTCAGCTACCTTGGCGGCTGGCAGGCCGGCGCCATCGAGTCGGCCTGGCAACAGATCGCCAAGATTCACGCCCGCGTGCAGCAGGCCTAGCAAGCGTGATAGCCGAAAGTGGAAGCCGGTTTCGGCGACCATCACGCGAAAGAAACGAAAGCCTTCGAGGACATGATGACCTTCGCTTACCGTCTCGCCGCCCTGGCGCTCGTCACCGCCGTCGCCGCGCCCGCGTTAGCGCTCGCTGATGGAAAGTCGCTGTTCAACGACAACTGCTCGGCCTGCCACCAGGTCACCGGCAAGGGCGTCAAGGGCGCCTTCCCGGCCCTGGCCGGCTCGGCCTTCGTGCAGGGCGACCCGAAGATCGTGACGACCACCGTCCTGAACGGCCGCGCCGGCATGCCGGCCTTCAAGGACGACCTGACCGACCCCGACCTGGCGGCCATCCTGACCTATGTCCGCTCGTCGTGGGGCAACAAGGCCTCGGCCGTGAAGCCCGTCGACGTCGCCAAGGCCCGCCTCGCCGCCAAGGCCGGCGCCAAGTCGCGCGGCCTGCAGGCTCACTGATCCGCCTCTGACTCCAAGATCTGAACCCCAAAGACTGAACCGGAGAGATCCCATGAAACGCCTCGTCGCCCTCGCCGCTGGCCTCTGCGCCCTCGCTGGCGTCGCCACCGCCGCCAACGCCCAGGAGATCGTCCGCGGCGGCGACCCCAAGTCGCCGATCGCCAGCGTCGTCACCGTGCCGGCCGGCTTCGACACCATCTATGTCAGCGGCATGACCCCGCCGGTGATCGACGAAAAGGCCACCGGCGTCGCCAAGTTCGGCGACACCAAGACCCAGACCCTGGGCGTGCTGGGCCGCATCGAGGCCGCGCTGAAGACCCAGGGCGCGACCATGGCCGACGTCGTGATGATGCGCGTCCTGCTGGTCGGCGACCCGGCCAAGGAGGGCAAGATGGACTTCATGGGCATGATGGAGGGCTACAAGACCTATTTCGGCACCGCCACCCAGCCCAACAAGCCCTCGCGCATCACCAGCCAGATCACCTCGCTGGTCCAGGAGGGCATGCTGGTCGAGATCGAGGTCCAGGCGGCGAAGAAGAAGTAGCCGCCACGCCGTCGCCCGCGCATTTCACCGTTACGCGAAATATTTTCGTGACAACGTTGTCAAGCGCCATCCAAACGGCTATATGGAATTCAGCCCTTTCGGGCGTTTCCTCCCAATGACTCGGCCGCCCTCTTCTCCTGGAGGGCGGCCGTTCTTTTGTCCGGGCGCCGCGATATCGCCGGCAAGGCTCGCGTGCTAGTCGGCGGGCCATGAGCCCTTCGCCCAGCTTCCGTTCAGCCGTTCGCCTCGTCGCCCTGCTGAACCTCGCCTATTTCGCCGTCGAGATGACGGTGGCCCTGCGCATCGGCTCGGTGTCGCTGCTGGCCGACAGCATCGACTTCTTCGAGGACGCCGCCGTCAACTTCCTGATCCTGGCCGCCCTGGGCTGGAGCGCGTCGCGCCGGGCCAGGGTCGGCGCAGTGCTGGCGGCGATCCTGCTGGCCCCGGCCGTGGCGTTCCTGTGGACTCTGTGGCGCAAGCTGGGCGACCCCACACCGCCGGAACCCCTGGCCCTGGGCGTCACCGGCCTGGGCGCCTTGGCGGTCAACCTCGTCTGCGCCTTCGCCTTGGCTCGTCACCGCGCGGCGGCGGGCAGTCTGTCCAAGGCCGCCTTCCTGTCGGCGCGCAACGACGCGGTCGCCAACATCGCCATCATCGCGGCGGGCCTGCTGACCGTCCTGACGCGCTCGATCTGGCCCGACATCGTCGCGGGGCTGGGCATCGCGATCATGAACCTGGACGCCGCCCGCGCCGTCTGGCGCGCCGCCCGCAAGGACGCCGACGAAGCCCGCGCCTGAGTCTCCGAGAAAATAATCGCATCCGATTTAATCGAGCCCCTTGAAGCCGCTCAAGGTCGCACCAAATTACATCGCATCCGATCAGATCGGTTCTGATCAACAAAGCGAAACGAAAGGTGCTCCTATGACCGCGAAGGTTCTTTTCACCGGCAAGACCCACAACACCGCTGGCCGCGACGGCGGCGCGCGCAGCAGCGACGGGTTCCTCGACCTCAAGATCCCCGAGCCCCACCCGGCCGCCGAGAACCTGTTCGGCGCGGCCTGGTCGGCCTGCTACATGGGCGCGATCGGCCTGGTGGCGGCTCAGCGCAAGGTGGCCCTGCCGGCCGACCTCGCGGTCGACGCCACTATCGACCTGCTTAACGAAGCCAGCGCGTTCTTCTTGCGCGCCCGCTTCGACGTCGCCCTGCCGGGTCTGGATCGTGACGTGGCGCGGGACCTGGTCGACACCGCCCACACGATCTGCCCCTACTCGAAGGCCACGCACGGCAATATCGAGGTCGTGACGACCCTGGTGTGAGCTTGAGCTTCGGGCCCGCCGGAGCGGCGGGCCTCTTGCCGATGTGACAACGGACATGCGGATCGCGCGCGAAACCCCTCTCTCATAGAGAGAGGGAGGGGCCCGCCGCCGCAGGCGGTGGGAGGGTGAGAGGTTTCACCGCCGGCCGGAAAATCCCGAGATCAAGGGTTCGCTCCCCAAAACGCCGATCTCCCCGGCGAAAGCCGGGGCCCAGATTCATCCGGAAAGGCTGGGGTATTCGCGATCCGCCGATCGGGCAGGATCACAGGCGCTGGTGGGTTCGGCCTGGGCCCCGGCCTTCGCCGGGGAGGTCGGGGGAACAGTGCACATTCGGCGAGACCGTAACCACTCACCCTCCCATGCTGCGCATGGGCCCCTCCCTCTCTCTATGAGAGAGGGATCTCGAAATTTCGTTCGGGTCGATCCTGCCATGAACCACCCGTGCGCTACCCCGTAACCACCCGCCCCTCGTGAACCTCGACCGGCCACGGCGTCAGCCTGGCCCCGACGCAGGGACCGCCGACGCAGGTCCCCGTCTCCACCGCGAACACTGCCCCGTGCCAGGAGCAGGCGATCAGGCCGCCGTCGGGGCTCAGGTATTGGTCCAGCTGCTGGGCCAGCGGCAGGCCGGCGTGCGGGCAGCGGTCGGCATAGCCGAACACCGCCTCGCCCCGGCGCACCACGAAGCCGTGGAAGCGGTTCTGACCGATCTGGAGCACGTAGTTCCGCGCCTCGCCGTCGGCGATCAGCTCCAGCGGGCCGAGATTGACCCCCGCCGGGGTCGACCAGACACGGCCGACCGCGACACTGGACGCCTCGACACTGGACGCCTCGACAGGGGCCTCTTCACTCAAACCCGCTCGACCGTCTGCTCCATGGCCCCGAAGATCGTGTGGCCCTTGGCGTCCTTCATCTCGATGCGGACGGTGTCGTCGCCCAGTAGGAACGGCGTCTTGGCCTTGCCGCTCAGCAGGGTCTCGACCGTGCGCAGCTCGGCCAGGCACGAATAGCCGACGCCGCCGTCGGCGATCGGCTTGCCCGGGCCCTCGTCGGCGCCGCGATTGCTGACCGTGCCGGAGCCGACGATGGTGCCGGCGCTCAAGGCCCGGGTCTTGGCCGCGTGGGCCACCAGGGTCCCGAAGTCGAAGGTCATGTCGACGCCCGCGTCGGCCTTGCCGAAATCGACGCCGTTCAGCTCGACTAGCAGCGCGCCGGACAGCTTGCCGTCCTTCCAGGCCGCGCCCAGGGCTTCCGGCGTCACCGCCACCGGCGAGAAGGCGCTGGCCGGCTTGGACTGCACGAAGCCGAAGCCCTTGGCCAGTTCGCCCGGGATCAGGTTGCGCAAGCTGACGTCGTTGCACAGCATGACCAGGCGGATGGCGGCCAGAGCCTCCTCGCGGCTGGCGCCTAGCGGCACGTCATCGACGATCACGGCGATCTCGCCTTCGAAGTCGCAGCCCCAGGCCGCGTCGGCCAGAGGGATCGTATCGCGCGGACCCAGGAAGCCGTCGGACGCGCCCTGGTACATCAGCGGATCGGTCCAGAAGGTCTCGGGCATCTCGGCCCCCCGCGCCTGCCGCACCAGCTGCACGTGGTTCACATAGGCGCTGCCGTCCAGCCATTGAAAGGCGCGCGGCAGCGGGCTGAGGGCGTCGTGCTCGTGGAAACGTTCCTTGGGCACCGCCCCGTGTTCGAGGCTGTCGGCCAGGCCTTGCAGCAGCGCGCCACAGCGCTCCCAATCGTCCAGCGCCGCTTGCAGGGTGGGCGCGACCGTCCCGGCGTCGGTGAACCAGGCCAGGTCGTTGGAGACCACCACCAGCCGGCCGTCGCGGCCGCCCTTGAGAGACGCAAGCTTCATCGGCGCTTCCTCTGTTCGTTCTTGTTAGGCCGGGCTCTTAAGGCAGGCGCGCCTTGGGGAAGCCCGTCCAGCAGGCGTCATAGTCACCCTGAAGCGCGGAAGTCTCCAGCGCGAACTTCGTCGGCCGGATCACCCAGCGGCTTTCGAACATGAAAGCCATGGTCCCGTCGATCTTGTGCGGCGCGAGTTCGGCCTCGGTCGCCTTGCGATGGCTGGCCACGTCGGGGCCGTGGTCGCTCATGCCATTGTGCAGGCTGGCCCCGCCCGGCGAGAAGCCGCCCGCCTTGGCGTCGTAGGCGCCGTGGACCAGGCCCATGAACTCGCTCATCACGTTGCGGTGGAACCACGGCGGGCGGAACGTGTGCTCGGCCACCATCCAGCGCGGCGGGAAGATCACGAAGTCGCAATTGGCCGTGCCCGGGATCTCGCTGGGCGAGGTCAGGACCGTGAAGATCGACGGGTCGGGATGGTCGAAGCTGACCGTGTTGATCGTGTTGAAGCGCGCCAGGTCGTAGCGGTACGGCGCGAGATTGCCGTGCCAGGCCACCACATCCAGCGGACTGTGGTCCCACTCGGCGGCCCACAGCTGGCCCTGGAACTTCTGAATGACCTCGGTCGGCGCATCGACGTCCTCGAACGCCGCGACGGGCGTCTCGAAGTCGCGCGGATTGGCCAGGCCGTTCGAGCCGATGGGGCCGAGGTCCGGCAGCTTGAAGGCCGCGCCATGGTTCTCGCAGACATAGCCGCGCGACGGGCCGTCGAGCTCGACCCGGAAGCGCACGCCGCGCGGGATCACCACGATGTGGCCGGGCCCGGCCTGCAGTACGCCCATCTCGGTGACCAGGGTCAGCACGCCCTGCTGCGGCACGATCAACAGCTCGCCGTCGGCGTCGTAGAACACGCGGTTCTTCATCGAGGCGGTCGCGAGATAGAGGTGGATGCCGACGCCGGCCTGGGTGGCCACGTCGCCGTTGCCGGCCAGGGTGACCAGGCCATCGACGAAATCCGTCGGCTCACTCGGGATCGGCAGCGGGTCCCACCGCAGGCGGTTTGGCGTTACCGGACCGTCGGCCGGCCCGGCGATCCTGGCCTGGGCGTAGGGCTTGTAGGGGCCATGGCCGGCGCTGGGCCGCAGGCGGTAGAGCCAGCTCCTGCGGTTCTCGTGCCGCGGCGCGGTGAAGGCCGTGCCCGACAGCTGCTCGGCATAGAGGCCGAACGGCGTCCGCTGCGGCGAGTTCTGGCCCACCGGCAAGGCGCCGGCCACGGCCTCGGTGGCGAAGTGAGAACCGAAGCCGGTCTGGTAGCGGAGGTCCATGTGCGTTCCCGTGACCTTCTGGCCATCATTGTCGTGTCATCCCGGAAGCCTCGCAGAGGCTGTCCGGGACCCAGGAGCGGCGCGCACCGCGCTTCGTCACCCCCTGGGTCCCGGCTCTACGCTACGCTTCGGCCGGGATGACAAGGAAGGGGTATTTGACCGGGAGGCTCACCCTTCGACCGTGATCACGCCCCGGCGGATCTGGTCTAGCTCGATGCTTTCGAACAGGGCCTGGAAGTTGCCGTTGCCGAAGCCTTGGTTGCCCTTGCGCTGGATGATCTCGAAGAAGATCGGGCCGAACAGGTTCTCGGTGAAGATCTGCAGCAGCAGGCCTTCGTCGCCGACATTGCCGTCCAGCAGGATGCGGTTCTTCCTCAGGCGCTCCAGGTCCTCGCCGTGGCCGGGCACGCGCTTGTCGACCAGCTCGTAATAGGTCTCGATGGTGTCCTGCAGCTTGACGCCCCGGGCGCGCAGCTTCTCGACGGTGTCGTAGATATTCTCGGTGGTCAGGGCCAGGTGCTGGATGCCCTCGCCGTTGTACTGGCGGATGAACTCCTCGATCTGGCTCTTGTCGTCCTGGCTCTCGTTCAGCGGGATGCGGATGGCCTTGTCGGGCGCGATCATCGCCTGGCTGAACAGGCCCGTGGCCTGGCCCTTGATGTCGAAGTACTTCTGCTCCTCGAAGCCGAAGACCTGACGATAGAAGCTCGACCAGGTTCGCATCTGGCCGCGCTTGACGTTGTGGGTCAGGTGGTCGAGCAGGTCGAGGCCGACATTGCTCTTGGCCTCGGCCAGGGCCGCGCCCGGGACCTGCTCCCAGCTGTCGTAGATGGTGCCGGCGTCGCCGTAGCGGTCGACGAGGTAGAGCAAGCTGCCGCCGATGCCTTCCAGCACCTTGGCGCCCTCGCCCAGCAGCGAGCGGCTGGCGTCGGCCGCCGAGGCCCCGCGCTTCAGGGCCTCGGCATAGGCGTGCTCGACGTTCTCGACGCGGAAGGCCATGCCGTTGGCCGACGGGCCGTGGGCCTGGCGGAAGTCGGCGACCTGGCCGCTCGTATCCTCGTTGACGATCAGGTTGATGCGGCCCTGCTTGTAGCGGGTCGCCGGCTTGGTCGGGTGCTTGCTGGCCGGCACGAAGCCCAGCTGCTCGATCAGGGCCTTCATCGTGGCCGGGTCGGGGCTGGTGAACTCGACGAATTCGAAGCCGTCGAGGCCGAGCGGGTTTTGGTCGCTGACGAGCGTCATGCCGGTTCTCCCTGCAGACAGGCCTCATAGGCCCGCGCGAATGTGTCGATGTTGGTAACGGTCAGGCCGGCCAGATTGATGCGGCCCGAGCCGGCCATGTAGATCCCGTGCTCCTCGCGCAGCCGCGCGACTTGGGTCGGCGACAGCGGCAGCAGGGCGAACAGGCCGTGCTGGCCGGCCAACGGCGCCAGGGCCGGCGCCGCCTTGGCCAGGCGTTGGCGCAGGTCGGCCACGCGGACGCGCATGGCCTCCAACTCGGACCTCCAGAGGGTGGTCAGGGCCTCGGACTCGAGAATGACCCGCACCGTGGCCGCGCCGTGGTCGGGCGGCATTGACCAGTTGGTCCGCGCCAGGGCCCGGATATTGCTGGCGGCCAGGTCCAGCGTGTCGGCGTCGCGCGACAGGGTGTAGAGCGCGCCGACGCGCTCGCGGTAGAGGCCGAAGTTCTTGTCGCAGGAATAGGCCAGCAGGCCGTCGTCGGCCGCCGCCAGCACCAGGCGCGCGCCCGCCGCGTCGGCCTCGAGCCCCAGGCCCAGGCCCTGATAGGCCAGGTCGATCAGCGGCGTCAGGCCCTTGCGGGCGACCAGCTCGGCGATGGCGCGCCACTCGTCCAGGCTGTAGTCGGCCCCGGACGGGTTGTGGCAGCAGCCGTGCAGCAGGACGGCGTCGCCGGCCCGCGCCGTCTCCAGCACCGACATCATCTCGTCGAAACAGAGACGTTGGCCGCGCTGGTCGTAGTGGCGGAAGGTGACGGTCTCGACGCCCAGCTGGTCCAGGATCTGGGTGTGGTTGGGCCAGGTCGGCGCGCCGATGAACACGCGCAGGTCCGGCTTGGCGGCCTTCAGCAGCTCGCAGGCCAGGCGGATGGCGCCGGTGCCGCCCGGCGTCTGCACCCCGAACACCTCGTGGCTGACCTGGTCGCCGAAGATGATCGGCTTCAGCAGGTCCAAGAAGCCGAGGTCGCCCTCGGGGCCGAGATAGGACTTGGTGACTTGGGTGTTCAGCAGGATCTGTTCGGCGGCCTTGACCGTCGCCAGCACCGGTGTCGCGCCCAGATCGTCCCGGAACACGCCGACACCCAGGTCGATCTTCTCGGGCCGCGGATCGCGGCGATAGAGGCCGATCAGCGACAGCAGGGAGTCCGGCGCCTGAGGCGTGAGGCCGGTGAATACCGAGGAGGTCATGGCGCTGTTCCGGTGGTCGACGGAAGGCAGCCTATCGCGGGGCCGGGGTCAGAACGTGGCGATCATGACCGAGGTGCGAAGGACTTCGGTCACTTTATGCCAATCACCTTCATCAACCCAATTCAATGTGTCATCCCGGCCGCAGCGAAGCGGAGAGCCGGGACCCAGGGG